>JBKEAS010000195.1:0-10216 GCA_047972635.1 Anaerotignum sp. | reverse complement strand
TACTTAAAATTTTTAAAAATTTTAAGTAGACTTTTTAAAATACTGTATCAAAGATACTAGTACAAAGACGGAGAAAGAGGGATTTGAACCCTCGCGCCGCGTTAACGACCTATACCCTTAGAAGGGGCACCTCTTCAGCCACTTGAGTACTTCTCCAAATGCTTACTGCCAAAATATCATATCATTTTAATTTGACTTTGTCAATCAAAAATACAATACTTTATCCAAATTTCCATACAAATTTATTTTTAGCTTCGTTTGAGTGAAAAAATAGGGAGCTTACAAAAGCAGCCCCCTATTTTTATTATAAAAAGTAGTGCAAACCAATATCAAATGTTTTGTGTTAATTATTTCTTGGGCACCATTTTTTCAAGACCACCCATATAAGGACGTAGCACTGCCGGAATATTTACAGAACCATCTGCCTGTAAATTATTTTCCAAGAAAGCAATCAACATTCTAGGGGGTGCTGCCACTGTATTATTTAAGGTATGTGCGAAATATTTTGTACCATCTTCACCTGTCACACGGATCCCCAATCTTCTTGCCTGTGCATCGCCTAAGTTTGAGCAGCTACCGATTTCAAAATATTTTTTCTGTCTTGGGGACCAAGCCTCAACGTCTACAGATTTTACTTTTAAATCTGCCAAATCGCCAGAACAACATTCCAAAGTACGCACAGGAATATCAATAGAACGGAACAAATCTACTGTATTTTCCCATAGTTTTTCATACCACATAGGGCTTTCTTCCGGCTTACAAACAACGATCATTTCTTGTTTTTCAAACTGGTGGATACGATATACGCCACGCTCTTCAAGACCATGTGCACCTTTTTCTTTACGGAAACAAGGAGAATAGCTTGTTAAAGTTTGAGGCAAGTCCTGTTCTTTATTCATGGTGTCAATAAATTTACCAATCATAGAATGCTCGCTTGTACCAATGAGGTATAGGTCCTCTCCTTCGATTTTATACATCATAGCGTCCATTTCTGCAAAGCTCATAACGCCTGTTACCACGTTGCTACGGATCATAAAAGGAGGGATACAATATGTGAACCCACGGTCAATCATAAAATCTCTTGCATATGCCAAAACTGCAGAATGCAAGCGTGCAACATCGCCAAGCAAATAATAAAAACCATTACCAGCAACACGTCTTGCACCTTCCAAATCAATCCCACCAAAACTTTCCATGATATCTGTATGATAAGGGATTTCGAAACTTGGCACAACAGGCTCGCCAAATTTTTCTACCTCTACATTTTCGCTATCGTCCTTACCAATCGGTACAGAAGGGTCAATGATATTGGGGATTGTCATCATGATTTTTTTAATCTTTTCTTCTACTTCTTTTTCTTTTTCTGTAAGTTCATCCACTCTTGTTGCTTCTTGAGCAATCTTTGCTTTTACTTGTTCTGCTTCATCTTTCATACCTTTTGCCATCAAACCACCAATTTCTTTGGAGAGTTTGTTTCTTTCGGCACGAAGCACTTCTACTTCTTGTTTGATTGCTCTATTTTCCAAGTCCAAAGCGATCACTTCGTCTACCAAAGGTAATTTTCCATCTTGGAATTTTTTTCTGATATTCTCTCTTACTAAATCCGCATTTTCTCTAACAAATTTGATATCTAACATAATTTTTTCCCTCCTAAAAACTTCTACGAAATTGTTTTTATACAAAAATTTAGGAAATCGGGGCAAATAAAAAACCCCCAATCCCATAAAAACAGGGACGAGAGTATTTTCCCGCGTTGCCACCCAGATTGCCCGAAATTATTTCGAACCTCTTTCATACAGCGATATAGGGCTTACCCTTCCGACTTTCATCGGCAGCTTAGAAAGTGGAGCATTTTCCTTTTTTCATCGGTTCTCACCCAACACCGACTCTCTGAAGAAATAGAGAAAATTTAGCTTTCCTTCGGATAAACATTTATCCACGCCATTGCCCCACTATTATATACCATTTAGCAAACAAAAATCAATACTTTTTCTTATCTTTCTTTGAATTTATGAGCAAAAACAAATAGTTATGTCGACTTAAAGGATAAAAGTTTCAATCACTTCTGCAATTGCGTCTTGCTCACAGGTATTTTTTGTAATAAAATTAGCAATTTTTTTGACCTCTTCCTCTGCATTTGCGACCGCTATGCCCATTCCTGCCTTTGTTATCATCGAAATATCATTATGGCTATCGCCAACGGCAATGACCTCTTCTAGCGGAATACCTGCTTTTTTTGCCGCTATTTCCATAATTTTACCCTTACTTACGCCTTTTTTTACAACTTCCATAAAAATAGGACTAGAAAAAAAACAATCCAAAGCTTCTCCTGCAGTCTCCATAATCATTTTTTGCACCAAAAGTAATTTTTCTCTATCTCCTGTAACCAAGCATTTTGTAAATTCGCCAGGGTGTGTGAGTGGTTCTTCCATCAGCTTTACACCACTTCCCATCACTTTACAATAATTCTTTACTCTTTCAGACTCTCTTTCAGCAATAAAAATACGGTCATCATAGTAATACAGTTCGAGCCCAAGCTCTCTAGCGTAATACACAATTGGTTTGAATATTTCTGGCGAAAAGCTTTCACGAATTGCCAAACTCATGTCTTTCAAATCATAAACAGCCCCACCATTTTGGCAAATCGCATATCCTTCTTGCCCAACAAGCCCTAGCTGTCTTAAATATGGTTCAACACCGAATACGCCACGTCCGGTGCAAATGACAAACTGGATACCTTTTTCTACTGCCATTTTTATGGCTAATTTATTTTTTTCAGATATGTCTATATCACTTTTTAAGAGCGTTCCATCCATGTCAGAAAATATCATTTTATAGTTCATAAAATCCCCCTTTTCCACCTATTTACTAACACATTGTGGATAACCTCGATTGTCTTATGCCAATTTGTCATATAAATCTAGATTGAACACAGGCTTATCCTCAGTTTTCACATTTTTTTTGAACATTTCCTCATTTGTTTATGAAAAAAGGACGCATGTCAGAACAAACATATCATTCCTAATGCATCCTTTGTTTCTTCATTTTTATTTTATTTTTCTTCGATCGAGTGATTTTCGACAAAAACCGGTGCATCTTGTACCTTATTTTTTTCTTCTGTTTCAAACTCGGACTCTATCAAATTTTCTTCATAAACTGTTTCCATTACAGCAATTTGGTTTGCAATCATTTCTTCTTTACGTATTTCTTCCTTTTCAGCAAGGGTTACATCGCCCAAGTCCACTTTCCTTTTTTTCGTAACAACTTCTTTTTGGACTTCTTGTGCCTCTTGCACTTCATGTTCAACTTCTTCTTCAAACTCTTTCATTTCTAAATCAATTTGGTCTTGCATAACCAAATCTTTATCTCTACGCCTAAAGCTTGGTTTGAATTTAACCTTAACCACTTTTTCGTGCTCAGGCTGATAAGCCTGCTCTTTTGCCATTTCGACTGCTTTGATTTCTTCTTCAGAAAGCATATAAATACTAACACCCATTTGAATTGGTTTTGCATAAGTAAAAGAACCAGTACGACTATGAATGCCGTTTAAAACCACACCATTGTTTTCACCATCCAAAAGCGCCAGCGCAAAACACAGATTTCCTCCCATTTCATCAAATGGGTTATATCGAATTAGGCCGACCTTTTGTACGTTACTCTTCATGGTTTTATCCATGTCAGTTACCATGTCTAAAAGTTTTCCATACTTTTTTTCGATTGATTTTGAGGTTTCATAGTATTTTTCAAGTTTGCTTTCTAAGTTATGGCTTGGTCTGCGATTTGCACCCATAAAAAAATCGTATCTTTTTCTTTGTTTATTCAGCTTTACAAATAATACAATACAAAAAATGAAAAGTACAATCACTGCAATCCCTAATCCCAGCAGAATATATAAAATATAATCTTGCAATACTCCCATATAACATTATCCTTCCATTCTTTTCATAATGGTTAAAAGTCTATCCAAATCTTCTTGAGAATAATAGGTAATTTCAATTTTCCCTTTTTTCTTCATTTGATTGATGTGAACCTTTGTGGAAAAAATCGTTTTCAACTCATCCTCAACTGCCTTTTTGTTTGCACTTTCTAAGAAATTTTCTGCTTCTGGTTTTTTTATTTCTTCTACATGGCTTAATTCCGCCTTTACCAAGGCTTCCGTTGCCCTAACGCTTAATTCATCTTCTATGATTTGTTCTGCTAATTCAAATTGTTTTTCAGCATCTACAATAGACAATAATGCCCTTGCGTGTCCACTTGAAATTTTATTTTGAGCGACAAAATTCACCACACGACTATCTAACTGTAGCAAACGCAAAGAATTTGTGATCGCTGAACGACTTTTTCCTACCTTTACCGAGATTTGTTCCTGACTCAACCCAAAATCTTCTTGTAATCGACGGTAGCTTTCTGCTTCTTCCATAGGATTTAAGTCTTGCCTTTGCAAATTTTCAACCAATGCTACTTCAAAAGCCTCAGCCTTCTCCCATTTTTTTTCAATCACGGGAATTTTTTTCAATCCTGCGATTTTTGCAGCACGCCAACGTCTCTCGCCCGCCACAATTTCATAATACTCTCCTACTTTTCTTACGACCAATGGCTGAATTAAGCCATAAGTTTTGATTGAAGCCGCCAATTCTTCCAATGCTACTTCGTCAAAATATCTTCTTGGCTGTTTGCGGTTTGGTTCGATCATGTCCATATCCAATTCCAAAACTGCCGCTTTTCCTGCTTCTTTCCCTGTTTCCTTAAAGTCTTCCATTTTGTTATTAATTAAGGCTTCAATTCCCATTCCTTTGGAACCCAGTCCCATTTTCCTTGTTGCCATAAACTAACTCCACTCCTTTTCTATCACTTCTTCTGCCAAAAGTGCGTAACACTCCGCCCCTTTTGACTTGGGGTCATATAAATGAATTGGCAAACCATGGCTTGGCGCTTCGCCCAGACGAACATTGCGTGGAATGATGCTACGGTAAACATTATTACCCAGGCTGCGCTTAACCTCTTCCACAACTTGTAGAGATAAGTTTGTTCTTGCGTCATACATTGTAAATACGATACCCTCTATTTCCAAATATGGGTTAATTCTTTTCTTCACCAAATTGATTGTATGTAGCAGTTGTTCCAAACCTTCTAGCGCAAAATATTCACATTGAATTGGCACCAAAACTGTATCTGCGGCTGAAAGTGCATTTATAGTGATTAAATTTAAAGAAGGTGGACAATCAATGATAACAAAATCATAATTATCTTTTATTTTACCCAATTCTTCCTTTAATATATACTCTCTATTTTCTTTTTCAACCAGTTCAATCTCTGCCCCTGTTAGACTAATGTTGGCAGGTAAAACTTCCAATCCCTCTACGCAGGTCGGTTGTTTGATATCATCTATAGATGCCTCTCCTAAAAATATATTATAAATTGTTTGTTCCATGCTATTTTTATCAAGCCCAAGACCACTCGTCGTATTTCCCTGTTGGTCTGCGTCAATAACAAGAACTTTTTTCCCCTCAGCCGCCAGACTTGCAGACAGATTGATTGCCGTAGTTGTTTTTCCTACGCCACCTTTCTGATTTGTCACAGCGATAACCCTTACTTTAGTCATGGTTATTCCCGCCTCTCTTTTTGAGTCTTTAAAAAAATTATAGCACATGGTTGATAAATTGAAAAGAAAAACAGCAATGTTTCACGTGAAACATTGCTGTTTTATATTTTTTAACCTAAAGTGTTTCACGTGAAACATCACAAACGCTTTGGATTAACAAAAATTTTTATAGCTTTTGGAAGAACTTTGAGCTCCAAAGGCATATCTGGACCCAATTCACCATCTACCGTGGTCTCCATAATTTTAAAATCTGGCTTTAAACATTCTACCTTAAAATAACTATCTCTTAGATAAAGAATATTTTTGCTATCGTTGATATGATCGCCACTCAACATTTTTAAGAAAACAGAGGGTAGCTCAATAATGGGTTTTGCTCGAATACCTAAAAATTCAAACATTCCATCTTGAATAGATGCTTCCGGAGATAATTTTGTGAAGCCACCTGTTCCTGCACTATTTAAAATCATATAAAGATATAAGTTTTCTTCAATAACCTCTGTGCTTGTCGTTATACGAAAAGGGATTTTCTCAAAACTTGGAATTTGCTCCACACCTTTTAAATAGTACGAAAAATTTCCCAAAACATTCTTCACATTCTTATCAACGGTTTGAGAAACATTCGTTAACAACCCACCAGCACAGACATTGATAAAATAAGTCTCATCATTCACCAAACCCAAATCAACAGGAACAGGTTTCGTATCTACAATCGTCTGACAGCATTGCTCAATATCATCTGTTTTAAATCCCAAATAAGTAGCAAAGTCATTTGCTGTTCCTGAAGGAATAATTCCCAAAGGAATATTCAAATTTCGTTTCATCATCGTATTCAAAACGATATTTACAGTACCATCTCCGCCCGAAGCAACCAAAACATCATAATCATCCGCCATTTCCATAATATGTTTGGAAATATCTCCTTCATCCATCGTACGAAAGGGATGCACTTCATAGCCACCTTTTTGAAAAATAGCAATACAGATATCCAAATCAAATTTAAATGTCTTGCTACCTGAATAAGGATTATAAATCAATTTAAGCTTTTTCAATCAAAAAACCTCCCCTACATTTGTTCTGGAGCATCAATGCCCAAAAGACGTAAACCTTCTTTCATAACTGTTTTTACAGCAACAACAACAGCCAATCGAGCCTGACGTACTTCTTCTTCGCTATTTAAAATAGGGTTATCATGGTAGAATTTATTAAACGCTTGTGCAATTGATACCAAATGCCTTGTTAAAATAGAAGGTTCTAATTTGTTTGCAGCATCCTTGATTTTTTCTGGATATGCCTCGAGTAATTTAAAAATATCCAATGAAACATCGTCAGAAAGTAGGTCAAAACGAATGTTATCAAAAGAAAGTTGTTCTGCTCTTTTTAGAATACTACAAGCCCTTGCGTGTGTATACTGCACATAAGGTCCTGTTTCTCCATCGAAGTTTAGCATTCTTTCCCAAGAAAACACAACATCTTTGATGCGTCCATTATACAAATCGTTAAAAATAACCGCCCCAATGCCTACCTGCTTTGCAACAATCTCTTTGTTTTCCAGTTGCGGATTTTTTTCTTCAATTATTTTCTTTGTCTCTCCAATCGCTTGGTTTAACAAATCTTCCATCAAGACAACATTTCCATGACGTGTTGACAATTTACCACTATCTAAACTCACCAATCCAAAAGGAACATGAATTAAATCTTTCGACCATTCATAACCCATTTTATTGATTACTTCAAACCATTGTGCAAAATGCAGGTTTTGGTCTATAGCTGTAAGGTAAATACATTTTTCAAACGCATATGTCTTTTTGCGATATAGCGCAGCCGTAATATCCCTTGTAGCATAAAGGGTACCGCCATCTTTACGGATAATCAAGCAAGGAGGCATATTTTTGTCCTCTAAATCGACGATCATAGCTCCTTCGCTTTCTTTTAAGAGTTTCTTTTCTTTCAGCTCATCCACAACGGGTGCCATTTTATCATTGTAAAAACTCTCCCCAGTATAGGCATCAAATGTAACACCCAACATCTCATACACACGGTCAAATTCTTTGATACTAATATCATAAAACCATTTCCAAAGGGTAAGTGCTTCGGTATCGCCTTCTTGCATTTTTACAAACCAAAGCCTAGCCTCATCATCCAAAGCAGGATTTTTTTCTGCTTCGTCATGAAATTTAACGTAAATACGCATCAATTCCTGAATGCCATTTTCCTCAACGCCTTCTTTACTACCCCAATTATGGTATGCAACAATCAATTTACCAAACTGTGTGCCCCAATCACCCAGGTGATTTACACCTTCACAACGGTAGCCCAATTTTTCATAGATCTTATAGATGGCATTCCCAATTACGGTGGAACGCAAATGACCAACATGGAAAGGCTTTGCAATATTAGGAGAAGAATAATCAATTACAATTGTTTTGCCATTTCCCATATCACTCTTACCAAAGTTTTCTTTTTCATCCAAAACTTTAGACAAAACTGCCTGTGCGTAAATATCTTTTTGAATAAAGAAGTTTACATAAGCTCCAACAACTTGAATACTTTCTATAAAATCGGGTTTTTCCAATTTTTCAGAAATCTCCTGTGCAATCATAGGGGGTGCTTTACGAAAAGCCTTCGCCAAACGAAAACAAGGATAGGCAAAATCGCCCATCGTCTTATTTGCCGGTATCTCCACTGCAACCAAAGTATCTTCCACAGATATTTGTGCTGCCGTTGCCAAAAGTTTGGCTATCTCCATCTTAAAATCCATATATAAATCCTCCATTCAAAACGAGACAAACATTCCATATATATATCAAAAAATAACATAATTATCAAGTTCATATACGTATAAACTTTATCACAAAACCCCAGTAAAATCAAGGATAACTCAAATTAGCAAAAAATCATTTCGGCATAAAAAAAGTATCTAAAACAAAGATCGTATCATACGCTTCATAAAAGATACTTCATTTCAAATTTAAAATAACTTAAAATAACTTAACCATATTTCACCGTTAGATTTACATAAGAAATATGTTCTCTCATAATGGAATAGGCAGCCTGATAGTCCCCACACTTTATGGCATTTAACAACTTTCCATGCAAATCTATCGTAACATCAATGGCACGGGGATTTTGTGTTAAAGACTCTCTTAGTGCCAAGCGAATTCCTTTTTCGAAAGAGTCCTTGGCAGCAACCATGGTGTTCATCAAAAGTTTATTATGTGTTGCTGCTGAAACCTGCATATGAAACAAAGAATCGTAATCAACAAATAAATTGATGTCATGCTTATTTTCAATCATTTTTTCATAACAAAATATCAAGCCTGCAATGTCTTCCATATGAGCTCTTTTTGCCGCATAGCTTGCCGTTTCAGCTTCTAACATATATCTAAACTCCAGGAGATCATTCAAATCTGAATTTTCAACCGTAATACAAAAAGGAGCAATCTTTACAATATTATCTATTTCATTAATAAAAGTACCGGCTTTCGAGCGACGAATAAATCCAAACACCGCCAAAGCCGTATAAGCTTCTCTTAGTGTACTCCGTCCCACATTTAGTGTATTACTTACGATATTTTCATTCGGTAACATATAACCAGTAGGAAGTTGTCCACGCATAATCAGTTCCTTAAAATTTTGGAACAAATTTTCAGAAATATTACTTTTGCCCAAATCCTTAGTCAAATATGCCACATTTTCCGTAAGATAATCTCTTTCCATCTCTTCCTCCTATATTTTCTTTTTTATCATCTGTAATTATATTTTATCACTGATACCCTTGTACTACAAGATATCATATTATTTTTCAAAAATATATTCTTCTTGTATTTCCGAAAGAGGAATGTCTTTGTTTAAAAGAAAAGATGCCGTTTCTTCATGAATTTCTTCTAGGCGTTTCTGGTCTTTTTTACGTATCAAATTATCTTTATCACTTTGCTCAAGTGTTAGCATCTCATACACACTGCGTACAACAAAATGGTTTTCGTCTTGTGCATTCCTAAACTGTGTCCAAATAGGGACAAAAGAAACTTCTTTCACATTCACAGGCTCATCACCCACTTGCTCTAGCGTTAAGTGCAACACAATAGAGGCATTCCTTGGCGGTGTGGTCTGAGAAGATATAAAATTACCTAAGGAATAAATAATAAACCCATCATGCACACCATCCCCATGATCAACTTGACGATACTCCATAGGTTGCAAAACGTGAGGATGGCTGGCAAGAACAATATCTGCCCCTGAAATAAACATCAAATCTGCCCATTCTTTAAAAATTTCACTAGGGTACGTTTCATATTCATTTCCCATATGAGGCATAACCACAACAAGATCTGCCAACTCTCTTGCTTTTTTGATATCCGTCGTCATTTGTTCTTCGTCAATAATATTGACCAAATAATCATCCGGAACAGGAATACCATTTGTCCCATAAGTAAAGGATAAAAAGGCAATTTTCATACCATTTACCTCTTTGACCAAAATTTCATCACGCTCTTGTTGGGAACGATAAGTACCCATATGGTCTATTCCATACGCATCAAGCTTGTCCAAAGTACGAAGCAAACCATCTTTTCCTGTATCCATACTATGGTTGTTTGCTGTTGTTAAAACATCAAA
>JBKEAS010000119.1:0-6720 GCA_047972635.1 Anaerotignum sp. | reverse complement strand
AGATTTGGTGGAGCGTATGCATGAGCATGGATGTAAGCTGATTGTGCAACTTTTTCATTGTGGAGGAAATGCAAATGAAAAAAACCATGAAAATATGTCACTATTTGCACCTTCTTCAGTTAAGATATCTCAAGATACACTTTTGCCAATTGACATGGATGAAACAGAGCTTTTGAAAACGAAACAAGATTTTATTTTTGCAGCGAATTTATGTAAAAAGGCGGGAGTAGATGCCATTGAGGTGAATGCCTCAGAAGGGTATTTGTTGTCAGAATTTTTTTCGCCCATTACAAATTTGCGTGAGGATTTATATGGTTATAAAACGCAAAGAGGAATGACATATCCGTTGGAGATATTGAATGCTATTCGAGAAGAAGCATCTAATTATCCGATTATTTTGAAAATATCCGCAGGGCAAATGATGGAGGGCGGATATGATTTAGAAAGTATGATCACCTTTTGCAATTTGGCTTCACAGTATATTGATGCCGTTTCCGTTACGGGTGGATGGAGTCATTCGCAAATGGAGGATATTTTGTACTATATCCCAAAGGGTGCGTATGCAACTTTAGTGGGTGTTATGAAAAAATTTGTTTCCTTGCCGATTATTGCGTGCAAAAATATTTATGATGGCGAAGTTGCAGAAAAAATTTTAATGCAAAATCAAGGTGATTTGATAGGTACTGCGAGAGGGTTTTTGGCAGACGCACAGTTTGCAAATCGTATTAAAAATAAGGAGTTGTTTTTGCCTTGCCAAGGCTGCAATCATTGCATGAATGCTTTGTTAGATGGTAAATCACTTATTTGTGGATTTAATCCTGAAGTGGGGCAGGAGTTTTTTGAAAAACAAAGAAGAAGTATTGCAACACGCAAGGAAGTTGTAGTGGTGGGCAGCGGACCTGCTGGTATGCAAGCAGCAAAAAAATCGGCAGAACGTGGATTTGTGACAACGCTTATTACGGAGGAAATGACACTAGGTGGTAAATTTAATTTGGCAGCAAAACCCCCAAAAAAAGAAGCAATTCAAAAATATATTGAATATATGGAAAAGACCTTAAATACGTTGGGGGTGAAAATAATTTTTGGTGAAAAATGCAAGGAGGCATTTTTAATTGAGAAAAAACCGTATTTCACAGTCATTGCAACAGGTAGTAAGCCTAATAAGTTGGAAATAGAAGGTGGCGAACGTGCTATTTTTGCCGATGATATATTATCGGTTCGTGTTTGTTTGCCAGAACAAACAAAGCAGGGACAAATTGTCATCGTTGGCGGTAATGGAATTGGGATTGAGATGGCAGCATATTTAAAAGGATTGTCAGAAGAAAGAAAGATAACCGTTATAGAGGAGAAAGGGCATTTTGGACAAGATTTGGGGCCGCTTGCAAAACCACTTGTAAAATTTTTGCGAGCAAAAGAGGTGGAATTTATGGCAAATGCTACTGTCCAAAGGATAGAAGATGGAAATGTTGTGATTTCTATTAATAAAGAAACGCTGACATTGCAAGTAGATGCGGTTATTTTGACAACCGGCTATAAAGCTTGTGACTACTCTTATTTGACAATGCCTTTGATGGATGAAAGGCTGTCCTATGCCGTGGTGGGAGATGCAGGACAAATTGAAAACGGAATAGCTGCAATACAATCTGCGTATGAATTGTTTACGAGGTTGTATTTGGCGTAAAGAGCCTGTTAAAAAAACAATTGTGGAGATTGATAATTTGGGCTAAACGTATTATAATAAAATCATAATTATTTTATGCTATGAATTGATATAAGGTGTTTTGTAACTCGGAGAAAAGCAAAGGGGGAAATGAAATGGATTTTATTAAAAGAACCTGGGCCGAAATTGATATGGATGCGTTGGCACATAATATCAAGAACATTCAGTCCAAACTGGCAGATGGTGAAAAAGTAATGGGAATTGTAAAAGCTGATGCTTATGGGCATGGTGATGGTTTTGTAGCCCGTGCTTTACAAGATGCAGGGTTTGATTGGTTTGGCGTTTCCAATATTGAAGAAGCAATGAGTTTACGTAACGAAAAAATTGAAAAACCGATTTTAATTTTAGGATATACCCCTGTTGATACAGCGAAGCTTATGGACAAATATAAGTTTACGCAAGCCCTAGTAGGCATGGATTATGCAAAAGCATTACAAAGCGAAGCTGAAAAAGCTGGTGCTATAATTGATGCCCATGTGAAATTAGACACTGGCATGACTCGTGTTGGATTTCAAGTGGATGAAGAAAATTTTGATCAATCTTTGAAGGAAATTATTGAAGTTAGTAAAATGCCTAATCTCCATATAACAGGTATTTTCACACATCATGCTGTAGCAGACGCATATCAAGATGATAATCCCGAATTTACACAAATGCAATTTGTGCGTTTTAATAAAATGGTAGACTCATTAAAGGATGCAGGTGTAGATGTTGGTATTTGTCATTGTGCAAATAGTGCAACAACCATTGCCTATCCCGAAAAACATTTACAGATGTGCCGTTCTGGCATTATTACATATGGCATGCTTCCTTCTGGTGAATGTGAGGGCATGATTGACATCAAGCCATTGATGACATTAAAGACTACCATTGGTCTGGTAAAGGTTGTAAAAGCAGGTTCTCAACTTTCTTATGGAAGAACATATACTGCGAAAGAAGATAGGGTTATTGCAACTGTTCCGATTGGATATGCAGATGGATATAGCCGTGCTTTGTCCGGTAAGGCAAGGATGTTAGTAAACGGACATTTTGCACCTGTGGTTGGGCGTGTTTGCATGGATCAGATTATGATTGATGTAACTGGAATTCCTGATGTAAAGATGGGCGATGAGGTTGTTGTATTTGGTCGTCAAGATGATCAAGTTTTGCCAATTGAAGAATTGGCATCCATTTTGGGAACAATCAATTATGAGCTTACTTGTGTTATTACAAAAAGAGTACCTCGTATCTATAAAAAAGGTGGACAGGTGGTTGGTATTGTAAATCACGTTATGCATCAATATCAGTAGTATTTGATAAGAACAGCAAATTTTTAGATTTGCTGTTTTTTTATTGAAAAAGAGATTAAGCAATTTTATATAAAAATATGATTTGTTTTTTGAAAATATTTGATGGACAAGCAGTATTAACATAGCGAAGCGAGTGAGTATCTGTTTGGAATGATTGGCTTGTGGAAGAATTGTTAGAACGAAGGGTCTATTAAAATGAAAGTTACCAAAATGTATGAGTATAGAATAAAAGAATACATTAAAAAATACGATAAATTATGATTTATCGCATTTTTTAATTACTGGTAGGCTTCATATTTTTTAACAAAACAAACGCCAATTGTTTCTGGTCCTGTATGAGATGCAACGGCTGCACCAATCTGGTAGGATGGCAAAAAAGTTAAATCTGGGATAGATTTCTGAAATTCAGCTTCAAACTCAGCATCTTCATCAAGGACTCTGGTTGTGCCAATCAAAGCAAAATAGTCTTTCGGATTTTCGCCGGTTGTTTTAAAATGGTCTTTTGTGATATCAACCAATTTTGAAAGTCCTTTTTTTCTACTCCGTACAACACCACCAACATTGATTTCACCTGATTTTAAGATGATAAGCGGTTTGATTTTTAAGATACTACCAGAGAGGGTAGCGATTTTTCCAATTCTTCCGCCAACTTCAAGATAACTAAGATCACCAACCATAAAATGAATACGAGCATCAACTTTTGCTTTTTCGACATATTCTAAAACTTCGTCGATTGTTTTGCCTGCTGCTTTCATTTTAGCCATTTCCATAAGCAAAAGGGTTTCTGTACCCGAAATGTTCCAAGAATTTATGATATAGATTTTAGCATTTGGAAATTCTTCTTGTAACATCAATTTTGCAGTCGTTGCCGATTGCAAAGAACTACTTAAAGATGTTGTGATTGTAGTACAAATTACATCATTTCCTTCTTCTAAGGTTGGGCGGAAAGCATCTATAAAGTCTTGGACAGCGGGCAAAGAGGTTTTTGGATATCCTTTATGTTCTGTCATATAGCTATAGTATTCTTTTAAAGAAATTTCTTCTACTTCTTTTAAGTATTCTATATGGTCTAAAGAAACGTAAAAAGGGATGAGAGAAATATCAAATTCCTTTGCTCTTTCTTCACCAATATCACAAGCACCGTCACTAAAAATTTGATAGTTTGCCATAATTTCCTCCACAAAAATATACATTTATATACGTAATATAACAAATTATTACAAAAAATGCAATGAAAAATATGATACGGTTTAAAAAACTATGTGATATGTATTATATATAATGAAATGAAAAATATTGATTTTAAATATTGGAAAAATATAAATTTGTTATATAAGAGTTACAAGCAACAGGTGGTTGATTATGTGTTTTAGTATAAATTTAATAGAATGAAAAAACTTAGCGTTTATTTATAAAATAAATTGTTTTACATGGAATAAAAACCCCCTTTTTCGGAAAAAATGAGACAAAAGGAGGGGTTTAATATGTTTCAAGCAGGGCAAAAAATTGTGTATCCATTACATGGGGCTGGGTTTATTGAGGATATTGAAGGGACAGAAGTAGGTGATTATTATATTATTCGCATTCCTACGGGAAACGTAAGGATTAGAATTCCGAAGGAGCGTGCAAAAGATTCAGGTATTCGCATGCAAGAGGAAAAGATAAACATGGAACAAACGATTGTGCGTGTTGGTAAGGGCGATGCAGTATCATCGGACAACTGGAATTTAAGATACAAAGAAAATTTTGGACGCTTAAAAACAGGTAAATTAGAACAGACGGCAGAGGTTATAAAGTTATTATACGATCAAGATAAAAAGAAAAAACTTTCTGCTGCGGAATGCCGATTATTGGGGATGGCTAGGCAGATTGTATTGAGTGAGATTATATCAGTATATGAAATTAATAGCGAAAAAGCCGAAGAATTACTTGCAAAATGGTTGGAAAATTGATACTATTTTCTTAAGTTAAAGAAATGCTTGCTTTTGTTGCCCTAATTTTGGAAGGGAGGTGGAAGAATGAAAAAGTTTGTAGAGATTATTTTAAGCCTAATTGTTATAACGATAACTTATGCGATTATGCATATTTTGGTAAATGTATTAAAGTGGAATTTTTCTATTCCATCTTATCTACCCGCCGGAATATCTGTAATCATCGGATTTATATTTTATTTTATTTTTTCATCATTTATAGCAAAAAAATTTTTAAATAGTCTTTCTCAGACGGAAGATAAGTTGACCAAAATGAATGTCAAAGAATTGGGACTTACTGTACTTGGCGGTGTACTTGGTTTGATTATTGCAAATTTAATAGGTCTTGCGTTTAATGGGTTTGGTGCGATAGGTACTTTTATTGTTGTTCTGTTAAATATCACACTTGGTCTTTTGGGAATTAGAGTTGCCAGAAGAAAAACAGATGAATTTAATATAAAAGGTTTGCAGAAAATTTTCATGCCGGCATTTACACCACAAGAAAAAATTTCTGTCTATGGGCGTCCTAAAATTTTAGACACTAGTGTAATCATTGATGGCAGAATTATGGATTTATTGCAAACTGGATTTATCGAAGGGAAAATTATTATTCCTACTTTTGTTTTGGAAGAATTGCGTCATATTGCAGATTCTGCCGATGGGCTTAAAAGAAATCGTGGACGACGTGGATTGGATATTCTAAATGAGATACAAAAAAATATTGATGTACCAGTAGAAATCAAAGAATACACAACAAAGCACCAGATGGAAGTTGACTCTATGCTTCTTAAGATGGGGGAAGAAATGGATGCTTTTGTAGTAACAAATGATTATAATTTAAATAAGGTTGCAGAGTTTCAAGGTGTTCGTGTGTTAAATATCAATGAATTGGCAAATGCAATTAAGCCTGTGGTGTTGCCTGGAGAAGAAATGCAGGTAGTGATTAGTAAGGCCGGGAAGGAAGCTGGGCAGGGTATTGCTTATTTAAATGACGGTACAATGATTGTTGTAGATGGTGGCAACAAATTTATTGGTGAAACAAAAAATGTTGTTGTGACTAGCGTGTTGCAAACGGCAGCAGGGCGTATGATTTTCACTAAGATGATAGCTGTTGCTTCATAATGAATAGAAAGAAAAAAAGCCTGAAAGCAAAATCCAGTAATGGGTTGCCAAGGGCTTTTCTTTTATAAAAAGGGGAGATACTGTATGAAGGATAGAATATTTACTTCTGCGATTATTGTGGCAGCGGGTAAAGGGCGGCGAATGGGCACCCAAATAAGCAAACAGTTTATAAAGCTTGGAGAAAAAGAAATCTTGGCACATACAGTAGATCGCTTTGAGAAATTTTCTGCAATTGAAGAAATTATTTTGGTAACAGGCAAAGATAGTATTGATGACGTTTGTGCGATGGTAACTGAATATCATTGGGAAAAGGTCAAGGCTGTTGTTATAGGTGGGAAAGAACGACAAGATTCGGTCAAATGCGGGCTAGATGCAATTTCAAATAAGGCGGAAATTGTTTTTATTCATGATGGTGTACGACCTTTTGTTACAGAACAAATGATACAAGCATCCATGGAAGGTGTAGTGGATTTTGGAGGATGCGTAGTTGGTATGCCTGTGAAGGATACAATCAAAGTTTGTGATAAAAATGCAGTTGTCATACAAACGCCGGATAGAAGTGGATTGTGGCAAATACAAACACCACAAACTTTTCGTAGAGATTTGATTGACCAAGCTT
>JBKEAS010000099.1:0-2946 GCA_047972635.1 Anaerotignum sp. | reverse complement strand
GGCATATGGAATCGGTTGGATATGATATGTATTGTCGTTTGCTAGAAGAAGAAGTACAAAACCTAAAAGGCGAAACGCCAAAAGAAGTGGTTATGGAAACAACGATAGACCTTAATGTTAGCGCATTTATCCCCGATTTTTACATTAAAAATCAGGAACAACGTATGGAGTTATATAAAAAGATAGCAAACGTAAGAACACAAGAGGACTATTATGACATACAAGAGGAAATGGAGGATCGATACGGCGATTTGCCCAAGAGTGTACAGATGCTGTTGGAGATTGTGTTATTAAAGAGTATCGCTAGAGAATTGGGGATTTCTTCTATTGCACAAAAGCGTGAAAATATTATTCTTACCTTTTATCATGATGCAAAAACCGATCCGATTAGGCTGACGAAGGTCATTTCAGAGGGTCGAGGCAGGTATTTATTTACGGCGGGTGCGAACCCATATTTGACTGCAAAGCTACAAAATGACAAAGAAAGTAAGATTTTGGAGGAAATTAAATTATTATTAAATGCAATAAAGGGATAGTCATAGTTGCAAATAATGTGTATAATAAGGAGCATTAGAATGCTTTTTTGTATAGACGAGGCATACTTTTAGCGTGTTATAGATTAAAAAAATTTGAAAATAAATATGAAAGAGGGATTTAGGATGAAGAAAAAAGGACTTCTTTGCTTGCTTATTGCCGGCATGATGGTATTTTCTGCTTGTGGCAATACGGGTACGGATGGGGGAAATAGTAATTTTAATGATGAAGTTGTTATGACCATTGATGGCAATGAGATTATGAAATCGGAGTACATGGTTTATTTATATACAACAACCAAAAGCTTTACTGCTGTTGGTCAGGAAGATATTTGGACGATGGATTTTGACGGGCAGACTGCGGATGAATTGGTGGCAGAGCGTACACTTAAAACACTGCAAAGCGTTGTTGCTGCAAATAAATATGCCAAAGAAAATAACCTTACTTTAACGGAGGAACAAAAGGCTGAGGCAGTAGAAGCTTCCAATCAGTTTGTGCTAAATATACCGGAAGAAGATCTTCAAAAAATGGGCGTTGATGAGGAAAAATTGATACCTTTTATGGAAGGGTCTTATATGTATTCTTTGGTATACCAAGCTTTAGCGGCAGAGTGCGAAGTGGATGAAGCGGAAATGGCGAAGTATTACGAAGAAAATAAAGTACAGATGAAGGACGATTACACCTTGTTAGATCTGGATACGATTGTGTTAGACAATTTAGAAACGGCAAATGAAGTTGTGGCAAAAGCCAGATCAGGAGAAGATTTTGATACTTTGTTTAATGAGTATGACATTTACAAACAATCAAACCAGGAAGATGATGGAAGTTTGACTTTATATAAGACACAATTTGCTTCTTCTTTTGGTGTGACAGATGTACCGGAAGCGGGTACAATTATGGAACCGGTCTTAGTAGATGGCGTGTATTTTGTGATTGAAGTGGATGCTGTGACTTTACCAGAAGATAGTGAAATTAAGACGGTTGCGGAAAATTCATTTAAAAATCTGAAACAATCAGAATACAGTGATGCTAGGTTTGAAGAGATGATGGCGGCACAAAGTGTTGAATTTGTTGAGGATGTTTATGCAGGGCTAGAGAAATTTCATGAATAAAAAAAAGAGGGTTTCGTAAAGAACCCTCTTTTTATTTGTTGAAAAACGAATTTGCATAAGGTATGATGAAGATAGAAGTATGAAAAAGGAGGGAGGATGCTTTTTTGGCATCCGTTGTAGATGAAAATAGAAAAAGTTTGGGCGGTGTTTTTTAGTCCGACAGGTGGAACGAAAAAGATTACGACGACAGTTGCCAAAACGATAGCTGAAATTTTGGATGTGGATTTTTCTACATATGACTTTACTTTGCCACAAAAAAGAATGGAAGAATTTACATTTAACGAAGGTGAGCTTGTGGTAATGGGAACGCCTGTGATTGCAGGACGTGTGCCCAATCTTTTGTTGCCGTATCTGAATGAAAAAATATCGGGCAAAGGTGCTATAGGCATTCCTGTGGTTTCTTTTGGAAACAGAGATTATGATGATGCTTTAATTGAATTAAGAAATATTATGGAGCAAAAGGGCTTTTTGACGGTTGCGGGGGGTGCTTTTGTAAGTGAGCATTCTTTTTCTCGCACGCTAGGTGCAGCTAGGCCAGATGCAGAAGATATTGAGAAGCTAATTGCATTTGGAGAAAAAATTGCGAAAAAGATGAAAGATGGAGCGGTGTATGAAACACCGATTGCAGTAAGAGGCGAGAATCCTATTCGCCCCTATTTTACGCCTAGAGATAGGCATGAAAATGCCATTGATATTCGTAAAGTTAAACCTAAAACCAGCCAAGATTGTTGTGGCTGTGGTATTTGTGTTGCATCTTGTCCTTTGGGTTCTATTCCGAAAGAAAACCCTATGATCACGACGGGAATTTGTATGAAATGTTGTGCGTGCATCAAAAAATGCCCCACAGGAGCGAAATATTTTGATGATCCAGGGTTTATCTATCATAAAGAAGAATTAGAGGCGCTTTATGCAAAACGAAAAGAAACGGAATATTTTGTGTAATTGGCATCAGATTTTTGTAATATGAGAAGGAAGGAGTGCTTGCGGTTGAAGATTGATATTTCGTTAGATTTGTATCGTATTTTTTGTACTGTGGTTCGTTTGGGGAATATGTCGGTGGCAGCCAAAGAGCTGTATATTTCTCAACCGGCAGTGAGCATGGCAATTCGTCAATTAGAAGAAAAACTGGGAAACCCATTATTGGTTCGTACATCAAAAGGGGTGTACCCTACTGCAGAGGGGAAGTTATTATATACTTATTTGGAGCAGGCTTTGCGTTTAATTCAAGCTGCTGAAGAAAAATATTTGCAAATGATAGATATGAAAATGGGCGAGTTGAAAATTGGTGCGAGTGATACGG
>JBKEAS010000341.1:0-3627 GCA_047972635.1 Anaerotignum sp. | reverse complement strand
AAAAACGAGAATGATCATGGTTTGACAGCTCATTCATTGCTATATGAATGGCTTGTGTGGGCAATTGTGCCATTTTGTAATACATACTCCCCCAAAAGGCATCTGCGTTATTATATAAATCATCCCTCGCCTGCGTACTATGTTTAGACACTCCAGTCAAAAACCATGTTAGTGGTTCCATAAAAGCATCATAATTCATAATGCTATCCCACTCATCACCACAAAGCCAGGGCTTGGCATCACCATAATGCTCTGCAAAAATAACCGCATTCGGATTGGCTTTTTTTACCACCTGTCGAAATTCACGCCAAAAAGCATGATTGAATGCTTCACTTCTGCCCAAGTCTGCCGCAACATCCAACCTCCACCCGTCTGCACAAAAAGGCGGTGATACCCACGTCTTGGCAATTTTAAAGATATCTTCTCGTAGTTTCGCACTTCCTTCTACATTCAATTTGGGATGATTTTCATGTCCCCACCAACCTTCATATTTGTTTTCTTCATCCCAGTAAAAATACGAACGGTAAGGACTGTTCTCACTTTGATATGCCCCCAAATTTTCATCAGCATAAATGCCTTCCTTATCTAGCCATCTATGAAAAGCACCACAATGGTTAAACACACCATCAATGATAACCTTTATCCCTCTATTATGTGCCTCTTCCACTAAATTTGCAAAAAGCATATCACTCTGCGCTAAGTTCTCTTCATTCGTCACACGATTGATATATTTGGTGGCATATTTATTTTCTTCAGAAGCAAAAAGCAAATCGCCTTCATCCTCCACAATTACGCCAAAATGAGGATCAATATGCTCATAATCTTGTATGTCATATTTATGATTACTTGGCGAAACAAAAATTGGATTGAGATAAATCGCATCAATACCCAATTCTTCAAGATAATCCATTTTTTCTATAATGCCTTGCAAGTCTCCTCCATAGAAATTATGAATATCCTCCAAACTAGGATTGGCATACCAATCCTCTATTTTTTTAACCGATTTTCCCAAATACGAATATTCATTTGTTAAAACATCATTTGCTTTGTCTCCATTAAAGAAACGGTCGGGAAAAATTTGATACATCACTGCACCTTTTGCCCACTCTGGTGTATGGTAATTTTTAAAAATCTCAAACCAACCCTCGCCTTGATAATCTTGAAATATCCCATATTTTGTATAATATAAGGTAAACCCGTCACCCTCTATGCAAAAGTAATAACTTACAGCCTCTGCTGTTGGGGGTAAAACCACTTGATAATAATCAAACACAAAGTTTGTTCTTATTTTTTTCATAGGCAAACGGTCTACGTGCGTGCAAAGATAAGGTGTAAGCTCTATATCCCGCCCTGCCCTTAGCGTAATTGTGATAAAATCATATTCAGAAGGCTCCAAAGGCATTCTATAATTTATCGTTTCATCGCTAAAAATTGCTTGTGAACAAAAATACGGAATGTTTCTCAACCAATAAAAGTCAGTGTGACTGAGCATGAAGTTACCACCTTTTCAAAATCTAATCTATCTATATTTTACAAATTTTAAAATTATATAAAATCCATGGACCACAACAAAATTCATATTGTGTTATTATATCACAAAAGATCAAAAAAATATCATTAACATCCACATAACATTGGTTTTTTCTATTCACACGTACCATTTACGATAAACCATGTAATTTTTCAAATTTTCATTTTTCCTCTTATGCAAAAAAAGTATATACAGTTTTGTATATACTTTTTATATCCTAAGATTTTAATCACTATGCTTACAGTGCCAAAGAAGGTGCCACATAAACCCTTACCTTCAACTCAGCATCCAACATATAAAGTCCTTTTGCGTCACCGCCAAAAAGCTCCATTTTTGTAATTAAGTTATTTGCATTTGTTTCTTCTTCACCCTGTTCTTTTACAAACCAATCTAAGAACTGAATGGTACGATAATCGTTTACCTTTTGTGCTGCAGCATAAATTGTATTTATTAAATCAGTCACATATTCTTCGTGCTCCAACCCCGCCTTAAGCGGATCCATCAAGCTATTCATAGCAATATTAGGTTTTTCGATGGCTTCAAGTTCTACTGTTGCATTGTTATTATGTAAGTACTGATAAAATAGCATTGCGTGATCTCTTTCTTCTTGTGCCTGAATTTTGTACCAGTTTGCAAATCCTTCTAATCCCTTTGCCTCATAAAAATTTGCAAAATCTAAATACAAATAAGCAGAAAAAAATTCTTTATTCACCTGTTCATTTAAAAGCTTAACTACATTATGGTCCAACATTCTCATATCCTCCATTCGTATATTTTTCCTCTGAACCTTCTATGTTCAAAGCTAAAACCTTCTCTATTCGCTTCTCTTCAATATGCTCTATGCGAAAAAGCCAGTTCCCAACAAAAATTTGTGGCTTTTCCTGATCTTCTGGAATTCTTCCCAATTGACCAATTAAGTATCCACCGATGGTATCGTAATCGGCCTCGTCTTGAAACGTTACTTTCAACGCATCTGCAACATCTGTCAGGTTTGTTCTTCCGCCAATGCGAAATGTCTTTTCATTGATAATACTAATTTCTTCCTCTTCTTCAAGGTCATATTCGTCAAAAATATTACCTACAATTTCTTCCATAACATCTTCCATAGTAACTAGCCCTGCTGTTCCACCATACTCATCGATGATAATTGCCATATGTACTTTGTCTCTTTGCATTTCTTTAAAAAGTTCATCTGTTTTCTTTGAAAAAGGCACAAAAAAAGGCTTTTTAAGAATTTCCATTAAGTCAAATTTGGTTTTATCAAAATCGTCAAAAAGAAAAAACCTAACAAAATCCTTCACATGAAACAAACCAATGATATTATCAATATTTTCATCGTAAACAACAATACGTGAATATTTCTCCTCAGAAATCACTTTCATTGTCTCCACAAACGATGCATCACAAGCAATTGCTACAATGTCTCGTCTATGCGTTGCAATTTCGCCAACAGAAGTATTTCCAAGCTCAAAAATATTATTAATCATTTCCTTTTCCGCCATGTCAATACTGCCACTGTCTCCGCCAGCATCTACCATCATGCGAATTTCTTCTTCTGTAACCACTGCCAACTTTTCTTTATTCTTTAATCTAAAATATAAAAAGAGCAACGTCATATTGATTATTACAGATATGACTAAACCTATTACGGTTTCCAAAATACAATCAACTCCAAAAAATGTTAAAATTTCAGTTTCTTGTAGTTTAGTATTAATCCCGACTCATGTCAAGGCTTACTTCTTGGCTTAGCCTCATTCCTAACACAAAAAATCATTTCAAACTTCTTATCTAAACTTGACAGCTACATCGCAAAACTGTATAATTACAACAACTTTTTTACGTGAAGGGAGCTTGCAAATGAAGGAGAAAAATATCCCTCGCATTGACAGTAAGCTAAGAAAAAATATTGTCACAATGCCAGAAGCAATTTGGAGTGCCAGCGGAATTGTCATCTTAGGCAGACGTATCAAATCGTTAATATTTTCAACGGATATTGCAATTATCCGCAACTGTAATGCCGATGCTGTTTTGGCAGTATATCCTTTCACCCCACAACAAATCATTGCCGATGCAATTGTATCATCTTCTAGCCTTCC
>JBKEAS010000289.1:0-14006 GCA_047972635.1 Anaerotignum sp. | reverse complement strand
TCAAGTGGAATTTCTTTGGTCAGATATCCTTTTGCAACCATTTTTGACATTGTCAAAGACATACTGCTTTTGCTTAGGCAAAAGAGTTCAGAAATTTTAGAAATGGTTGTTATACCACAATCTCTGATGGTTATAAGTATGTGAAATTGTTGCATGGTTAGTGTTCCTTCATCACCTTTGCCATTGGTGCTAAAAAGTTGTTCAAAATGATTTCTGTTCCAACGAACTAGGTTCATATTTAGGTTGATGATTAGTTCAGCAATTTCCTTGCCACTTACATTAGACATAAACGTCCTCTCCTCTTGGCTAGCATAATGGAATTAATTTTATGATAAAACTATTTTGCTGTCAACCGATTTAAGCAAAATATTTTATTAAGAATTTTTAAGGTTTCTTAGTAAGAACAAAATCAGGTTGTTTTTTAAAAAAAATCAGATGAAATAAGCATAAAAAAATGGCCATACGCAAGCAGGTTTTCCTTTGCGTGACCATTTTTTGTGTGTATCGCTAGAAAGGGGGTGTGTTAAGTGCATGAAAAATCAAAAGTATTTAATCTTCATACAACCCAAGCTGTATCAGTAAATCGACATAAGTATTTACGCCTTGGCAGAGTATTTTTTCGTCGAAATTAAAATCTGCACTATGTAAGGGGTGGATAAAGCCTTTTTCGGGGTTTGCGGAACCCAAAAAGAAGAATAGCCCAGGGACTGCTTGTTGGAAGAAAGAAAAGTCCTCGGCAAGCATATAAGGTGGCGTTGTGATATAGTTTTGCCCACAAGCACCTTCTAACGCTTGTACCAAAGCAGGATCATTGTCTACCACACGGTACATATGGTTAAATTCTACAAAGCCTTCGCAGCCATAGCCTACGGAGATATGCGTTACAACTTCTTCGATCCGTTTTACGAGGTTATTGTATACCTCATCGGAAAAAGCACGCATGGTTCCTTCAAGCCGAACCTCTTTTGCTACGATATTACAAGCTTCTCCACCATGGATAGAGCCAAAAGTGAGCACACCGCTATCTAGCGGGGAGATGTTTCTGGATAGTATGCTATGCAAAGCAGAAACAACAGCACCACTTGCTAAAATAGCATCTGCCCCCAAATGTGGCTGTGCACCATGGGCACTTTTTCCAACAATACGCACAGTTACTTCGCCATTTCTTGCCATCATTCCACCGGATTTGCAGGCAACTTTGCCTTCGGGCACTTGTGGGAAGATATGGCAACCAATGATTTTAGAGATATGATATTTTTCAATTAGCCCTGTTTCAAGCATGAGCTTTGCACCGCCGGGGCCTTCTTCTGCGGGTTGGAAAATCAGAACAACATCGCCCTTAGGGCGTTTTTTTTGTGCCATGAGGTATTTGGCAAAGCCAAGGAGTATACTCATATGGCCATCGTGTCCACATGCGTGCATCATCCCTTCGTGACAAGAGGCGTACGAGGAATTTTTTGGCTCGGTTACGGAAAGGGCGTCCATATCTGCCCGAAAGGCAATTGTCTCTGCCAAGCCTTGCCCTTTGATTAGGCCGACGATGCCGGTTTTTAAGCAACGTACGACGAGGTCAATGCCAAGTTCATGTAACTGATTTTCTATATAAGCTGCTGTTTTATATTCTTTTAGGCCCAATTCGGGAATTTGATGCAGATCTCTGCGTATTTGTTTTAATTCTTGCTCCATTTTCAAAATTTCATTTCGCAAACAAATCGCTCCTTTTTCGGTATTTTTATCCATTGTATCATAAAAAATGGGAGATGGACTTGGAAAATTATTTTTTTTCCTATATAATAGGTATCATAACTATCACGATTGGAGGAATAAAGGATGAACTATGATATGACAAATCCTTATGAGATTGCAAAATATATTAAGGATGCAAAGAAAGTTACACCTGTAAAGGTATATGTAAAAGGCGACTTAAGTGGTGTGGAAAAAGAAAATGTGAAAATTTTTGGTAGCGAAAATTTTTGGATTATGATTGGTGATTTTTGCTTGGTAAAAGAGGTTTTGGATGCAAAGGCTGCGGATGTTTCGGAATATCACGTAGAATATGATAGAAGAAATTCGGCTGTGCCTATGCTAGACATTACAAGCGTAGAGGCACGCATTGAGCCTGGTTGTTTCATTCGTGATCGTGTGAAAATTGGTAAAAATGCAGTTATTATGATGGGTGCAGTCATTAACATTGGTGCAGAAATCGGCGATGGAACTATGGTTGACATGAATGCCGTTTTGGGCGCAAGAGCTACTGTGGGTAAAAATGCACACGTTGGAGCAGGTGCAGTCCTAGCGGGTGTTTTAGAACCCCCTAGTGCAACGCCAGTTATTGTTGGAGACGGTGCTTTGATTGGTGCCAATGCCGTTGTGTTGGAAGGTGTTGAAATTGGTGCAAACGCAGTGGTTGCAGCCGGGGCAATTGTAACTGAAAATGTGCCAGCAGGTGCGGTTGTGGCTGGTTCTCCGGCAAAAATTGTAAAGATGAAGGACGAAAAAACAGAAGGAAAGACACAAATTTTAGAAGATTTGAGAAAATAAAACGAAGAAAAAAAGAGCTTGGAAAGACATCAGAGAATGTTTTGCAAGCTCTTTTTATGATATTGCACGATGGTTCTTGCAAGAACAATGTGGCTATGATACCATTAAGGTAATTGTTATTATGAATGATGGAGAGGGAAGAAAAAAAGATGAAAAAAAGATTGGTGGCATTGCTTTTGATCTGTATGGTTGTTTTCACTGCTTGTAGCGGTGGCGGAGAAAGTGCAACAAGTTATACAGAAGTGAATGTAACAGAAGGTATAACACTTACATTAAATGAAGATACACTAAAAAAAGCTAAGGCAACATTTACCCTAACCAACAATACGCAAGAGGCAGCAAAGTATAGTACCTATGAATATCATTTTGAAAAAATGAAAGATGGACAGTGGAATGAATTTACGGGGACGGCAAAGACTGCTTGGGGCGATGACAGAAGTCTTTTGGAAGCGGGAGAGGCAGTAGAGCTTGTGTATGATTGGAAAATGCTTTGCGGGACTACGCTAACGGATGAGCAATATCGCTTAATTATACTTGTAAATGAGAGCCCGGTTGCGGTTGAATTTATTGGAAAATAAAAAAAGCCCTTTCTTATAATAGAAGAAAGGGCTTTTTTTTGAGGCTTTATTTTTGTAAATGGGATGGAAATGGAATAAAATGTACTTCTTTTGCTTATATTTAAGTTAAATAGGAAGGAGGCAAGCAGATGAATAAAAGTAAAAGAAAAGCCGACATTATGATTAACGAAGATGAAAAAATACTCATTGCCCTTCAAGAGATTCAACAAAAGTTAGCTGGCGTTAGGCAAGCATTTGAGGCTGCAACAGATGAGGCGTTGGTAGATAGCTATATTTATGAAATGATCGCTTTAAACAAAAAGTATGAGTATTATCTGAAAACGGCAAGGAAGATGGGGTTGCGTGCGCCGGTTGCCTAAAACAAGTTTGCAAAAAGAAGGGAGAGAAGCAGTGCATGATTGATGTATTATGGGTGATGGTGATTAGTTGCCTACTTATTCTGGCGTTTGCAACGGTATCAAAGCCATTGAAAATATTGTTCCGTTTTGTGCTTTCGGCAGCAATCGGGGGATGTTGTCTTTGGTTAAGCAATCGGTTTGGGCTTGGGGTCGGTGTAAATCCAGCCACTCTTTTTACGGTCGGATTATTGGGTGTGCCGGGGTTTTTAGGCCTTGCGGCGTTAAGTTTTTTTTTATAAAGGGAAAATATTAATAAATATTTGACATTCAGTTTTTAATATGTTATATTTTGTGTGAATAATGTTGTGGATAAACAGGACTTCCCTGTGTATAAAACTTGTTTGTTTAACAATATTATTATTCGAAAAGCTTTATATGATAAGGGATAACCCCATTTCTTATCAATAAAAACTCACTGCAAAGCAGTGAGTTTTTTCATAGAAAAAGAAGGTGGAAACTGTGGATAAATTAATACAATTTAAAGAAAATTTACATCAGCAGTTGCTTGCAAATAGCTTTGAAGAAGTTAAAGATGTAAATGGTACAAAAATTGCCGGACTTTACGTTCGTATGGAAAATCCGGTTTTATATATTTTGGGTGTATATGATCAAAAAAATCAGACAACAGCCCGTACGCTAGAAGGCTTTGCAAATCAGAGATTGGCAAATCTAAAGCAAATGTATTGTGAGCACTTAGTTAGTCTTGGGATTTTTATTGTAGAAGATGCAAAAGACGAAGAAGAAGTGGAACCACCTTTGTATGTAGATGAGCGAATACATTCGGTAAATTGGCGATATGTTTTGAATGAGGAAAAGATTGTTACGCCATCGGGGCAACCAGACCGTCTTTTGGGAATAGAGAAATTGCTCGCTTTGGCGGTACATGGCGAAAAGACCAAAAAGCCTTTTGAGCCTATGATAAAAGGAGAAAAGCCTTGGGTGTGCATGTACTTATTGGGTATTTGTGCGTTGTTGCTCGGTTATACCATGTTTTCGGCGCATGGCGAAAGTTTTATTTATCAGTTCGGGCTAAGCCGAAGTGGGATTTTAAGGGGAGAATACTATCGTTTTTTCACTTCTATGTTTTTACATAGTGGTATTGGACATTTGGTTTCTAATTGCATTTTTCTTTATTATTTTGGGTTTCGGGCGGAATATTTGTTTGGCAGATGGCGGTTTTTGGCGTTATATTTTGGTTCAGGGCTTATGGCGGGAATGTTTAGCATTGCGTTTCACGACGTTTTGGCAATCGGTGCTTCGGGAGCGATTTATGGTTTGATGGGTGCTATGTTAATTTTAACAAAGAAGTATGGTCCAAGGTATACGCAGATGAATTATGCTACGATGCTTTTGCTTGCGTTCAGTTCCATCTCGTTTGGGTTTTTAAATACGGGTGTTGATAATGTTGCACACATTGGCGGATTTATTGGTGGGGCTTTGATATTTTTATGTTTTATAAACCACGCTTCCAAAGACCAGTAGTTATGCACAAGATTTCTGTGGATAACATGGAAGTTATCCACGTGTAAATTATGCACCACTAGATGAATAATTATCATGTCCCAAAAAATCAAGTTTTTTAAATCAAAAATTGTCGAAGAGAAAAATTTAATACTATATATTGAGGTATACATAAAAAGTTATCAACACAAAATATGTGGATAAAGCTGTTGGTATGTGGATAAGTTGTATTTTGAGGGGAGGAATAGGTCGATTGTATGAATTTTTATGATGAATTTCAAAAAAAACTCACCGAAAATTTCAAAAATTCCGTTTTTGCAGAAAAGACTCTTGTTTTTGGTGAAGGGGCAAAAATGCCGCTATTGATGATGATTGGAGAGGCACCTGGGGGTGACGAAGAAAAACAAGGCCGACCTTTTGTAGGCAAGGCTGGGAAAAATTTATCGGCTTTTTTAGAGGTAATTGGTCTTAGACGTGAAGAGATTTATATTTCTAATGTGGTGAAGCTTCGTCCAACAAAAGAAAGCCCTAAAACAGGTAAAAAAGTAAACCGTCCTCCTTCTGGTGAGGAAATTGCATTTTTTTTGCCTTATTTGGAAGAAGAAATTGCATGGATTTCTCCCAAAGTGATTGTGACACTTGGGAATGTGCCGTTAAAAGCGGTGACGGGAAAGAAAAATATTGTCATTGGGGATGTGCATGGTAAGCCATATCCTTTGCAAGAAGGTATGGTTTTATTCCCGTTATACCATCCAGCGGCAGTGATTTATAATCAGGCGTTATCCGATACATATCGAGAAGATTTGTTGGCATTAAAGGTATTTCTATCCACGGGGTTAGGAGGAAATTGAAGGTTTGTTTGAAATGAAAGGTATGGTTTTAGATAGCGGTGTTTCAATAAAAGACTTGCCCCCTACCGTTGGGACAAGCCTTTTAAGGAAGAAGATTATTTTAATTTTTCCCATGTTTCTTCTTTAAAACCGATCAGAACGAAGTTCTCCCCGATAATCAAGGGACGTTTGACCAACATACCATTTGTGCTTAGCAATTGGAGTTGTTCTTCTTCGTTCATTTGAGGGAGTTTATCTTTTAGTCCTAAGTCTTTGTAAACAAGACCACTTGTGTTGAAGAATTTTTTTAGTGGCAATCCGCTCATTTTCCACCAAAACTCTAATTCCTCTGCGGAAGGGTTTTGCTCAACAATATGACGTGGGAAATAGTCTACATTGGCATCGTCTAGCCATTTTTTTGCTTTTTGGCAAGTGCTACATTTTGGATATTGTAAAAAAATAATGCTCATTGTGATACCTCCTTTTTCTTATATTATAGTATGTTAGGTTGATCTGGGCAAGGTGGTTTAGGTTGCATTTTAAAATGAAGGATCTTACAATGAAAAAAATACGGATTTTTATGTTCGACTTGAATATATGTTACATGAATAAGATAGGGGGCAAAAGGGTATGAAATTTGGGTTTATTGGTGCAGGGAATATGGTAGGGGCGATTGTAAAGGGTATGACTGTAGGCACACAAAGTTATAGAGGAGAGCAGATTTTTTTGACTAGCAAAAGTATGACTTCTGCGACGCTCTTAGCTAAGGCTTGTGGGACAAAAATTTGTACGACAGCCAAAGAGGTGATCGCACAAAGCGATGTGGTGATTCTTGGCGTTAAGCCTAACGTGTTGAGCGAAATATTACCTTTGTTGAAAACAGATTTTGCTCAAAAAAGGCCCTTAGTGGTTTCTATTGCTGCTGGAAAATCACTGGAATATCTAGAGCAATATTTGCCGGAAAAAACACCCATTGTGAGGGTTATGCCAAATATCAATGCAAAGATTGGTGCCTCTACAACAGGGATTTGTGTAAACAAGTTTGTTGAAGTTGCGCAAAAAGAGGTGGTAATTGATATGTTTTCCACAATCGGAACTGTTGCGGAAATTGATGAGAGCCAATTTGCCATTTTTAGCACCATTGGTGGGGCGTCGGTTGCATTTGCATATCTTTATATGAATGCTTTGGCACAGGGTGCCTTAAAGGCAGGAATGCCTAAAAAACAGGCATTGGAGATTACCGCACAAACAGTCCTCGGTAGTGCGAAAATGATACTGGAAAGCCAAGAGGCACCATGGACGCTGATTGACCAAGTTTGTTCTCCTGGTGGAACTACAATCGAAGGGATAACCGCCTTACAGGCAGGTGGCTTTGAAACAACTTTGGTAAAGGCGTTTGACGCTGTTTTGGAAAAAGATAAGGCAATTGGTGCAAAAAAATAAGATAAAGAAATATGTTGATTCGTACAATCACACTGGCAAAGTGGACATGGATTTATCTTTGCATGTTGGGGTATCTGATTATAATGTGAATGGACAAGATTGAACAAGGTATGAGAATAAATTGGTTATAATAGAATAAAAAGACATCCTCTTTTTTGGGAGAGGATGTCTTTTTTTGTTTGGGTATATCAATTATTGTTCAGCCATTTTCTTATAGGTCTGATATTTTTCTTTTGCGTGGTCAGCAGCTTCTTTCATCAAAACTTTTGCAGTTTCTGGGAAGGTACGAACCAAAGAGGAGAAACGAATTTCGCCCATGATGAAGTCATTGTAATCCATTGTAGGTTCTTTGGAGTCTAAGATGAATGGATTTTTGCCTTCTTTTTTCAAATCTGGGTTGTAACGATACAAGAACCAGTAGCCAGAATCAACAGCCATCTTTGTTTCGGTTTGTGCGTTTGCCATACCCTTGGTAATACCATGGTTGATACAAGGAGCGTAAGCGATGATTAAGGAAGGCCCTTTGTATGCTTCTGCCTCTTTCATGGCTTTGATTAGTTGGGTAGGGTTTGCGCCCAAAGCAACTTGTGCAACATAGATATAGCCATAGCTCATTGCAAGCATACCAAGGTCTTTTTTTACAGTAGGCTTACCGCCGGCAGCAAACTGTGCAACGGCACCAATTGGTGTTGCCTTAGAGGACTGGCCACCTGTGTTGGAGTAAACTTCAGTATCTACTACCAATACGTTTACGTCTGCACCTGATGCCAAAACGTGATCCAAACCGCCAAAGCCGATATCATAAGCCCAACCGTCGCCACCATACATCCACATGGATTTTTTGGTGAGGTGTTCTTTATTATCTAAGATATAGTTTTTCAACGGAGCGCCTTCGCCAGTGATGTTTGCTTTTTCCAAAGCAGCAATCAAAGCCAAGGTGTCCTCTTTGCTTCTATGACCTTCTTCATAATTTTCTAGCCAAGTGTCTGATTTTGCTTTTAGCTCAGCATCATCATTAAGAGCCAACAAGTCGTTTACGTGCATTTTTGCACGTTCTCTTTGCTGTTCTACAGCCAAAACCATACCCAAGGAGAACTGTGCGTTGTTTTCAAACAAGGAGTTACTCCAAGCGGGGCCCCAACCGTCTTTGTTGGTTGTATAAGGCACACAAGGTGCAGCAGCACCCCAAGCCTGCGTACAGCCTGTTGCGTTTGCGAGGTACATTCTATCGCCGTAAAGCTGAGTCATAAGTTTTGCATAAGGTGTTTCGCCACAACCGGCACAGGCACCGGAGAATTCTAGCAAAGGCTGTTCGAACTGGCTACCCTTTACGCTATATTTATCCATAGGGTTTTCTTTGTATGTAAGAGATAAAGAATAATCCCAGTTTGCCATTTCCGCCATTTGGCTATCGAGAGACTTCATAGCCAAGGATTTTTGCTTTGTAGGGCAAGCAGTTACACAAGCGCCACAGCCTTGACAATCGAGAGGATCTACCTGAATACGGAAGTGGTAGTTTCCAATGTCTCCAGCACCTGTTGCTTTTTTTGTTTTATAGCTTTCTGGTGCATTTTTTGTTTCTTCGTCGTTTAGCAAGAAAGGACGGATACAAGCATGAGGACAAACGTAGGAACACTGGTTACACTGGATACAGGTTTCAACATCCCATTCGGGCACGTCGATTGCAACACCACGTTTTTCGTAAGCGGAAGTGCCAAGTGGTGCAGTACCGTCTTCTCTACCTAAGAACACAGATACAGGCAAGCTATCGCCTTTTTGGGCGTTCATAGGAAGAAGGAGTTTTTCAATATATTCAGGAAGGATGCGTTTTGCATCGTCCTTGTTTACTTCTTTTGCGTCTTTCCAGCTTTCTGGCACCTCAACTTTTACCAAACCGCTAAGACCGGCATCAACGGCAGCGTAGTTCATGGATACGATTTTTTCGCCCTTAACGCCGTAAGATTTTTCAATTGCAGCTTTCATGTAGCCTACAGCATCGTCGGCAGGGATGATGTTTGCAAGCTTAAAGAAAGCGGACTGTAAAACGGAGTTTGTTCTGTTACCCAAACCGATTTCACGACCAATCGCAACAGCGTCGATGGTATAGAAAGAGATGTTGTTGTTAGCAAGGTATCTTTTTACATCTGCAGGCAAGTTTGCCTCTAAGTCAGCACCTTTCCAACCACAGTTTAAGAGGAAAGTACCGCCCGGTTTGATTTCGGAAACGATATCATATTTGCTGATATAAGACTGCTGGTGGCAAGCAACAAAGTCAGCCTTAAATACCAAATAGCTAGAACGGATTGGCACATTACCAAAACGCAAATGGCTTTTTGTGATACCGCCAGATTTTTTTGTGTCATATTCGAAGTATGCCTGTGCATATTTATCGGTATGGTCACCAATGATTTTGATGGAGTTTTTGTTTGCACCAACAGTACCGTCAGAACCAAGCCCCCAGAACTTACAAGCGATGGTAGATTTATCTGTTACTTCTGGTTCAGAGCCAACTGTAAGAGATGTCATGCTAACGTCGTCATTGATACCAACGGTGAAGTGGTTTTTCTTTGCACCCTTCATGTTGTCAAAAACAGAAACAATCTGTGCTGGTGTTACATCTTTGGAAGAAAGACCATATCTACCGGCAAGCACTTTCGGCAACATGCCTTGTTCTATTAAAACGGAGCACACATCTTCATAAAGAGGCTCGCCCAACGCACCCGGTTCTTTTGTTCTATCCATAACGGTGATAATCTTTGCTGTTTTAGGCAAAGCTGCCATGAAGTGTTCCATGGAAAAAGGACGATACAAATGAACCTGCAAGAATCCGACTTTTTCGCCTGTTTCGCAAAGGTGTTCTACAACTTCTTGGATTGCACCGGAAACGGAACCCATTGCGATGATAATGTTTTCTGCATCTTTTGCACCAAAGTAGTTGAATAATTTATAGTTTCTGCCAGTGATGCGGTTGATTTCGTTCATATAGTTTTCAACAATAGCAGGAAGTCTTGTGTAAAAAGGCGAGCAAGCCTCTCTATTTTGGAAGAAAACGTCAGGATTTTGTACGATGGAACGCTGCACAGGGCGTTCGGGGTTTAGGGCGTTTTTACGGAAGTTTCTAAGTGCATCTTCGTCTAAAAGCTTGCCTATTTCTTCATAATCCATCAATTCGATTTTTTGTAGTTCGTGAGAAGTACGGAACCCGTCAAAGTAATGAATAAAAGGTATGCTACCTTTGATTGCAGCCAAGTGGGCTACACCGCCAAGATCCATAACTTCTTGTACAGAAGAAGAAGAAAGCATCGCACAACCGATTTGACGACAACTCATAACGTCGGAGTGATCGCCGAAAATGGAAAAAGCGTGTGTTCCGACAGTTCTGGAGCTAACGTGGAAAACGCCTGGTTTTAGCTGACCTGCAATACGATACATCGGAGGGATCATCAATAAAAGCCCCTGGGATGCAGTGTAGGTTGTGGTTAGAGTACCGGCTTCTAAGGCACCGTGCATGGCACCTGCTGCACCTGCTTCGGATTCCATTTCAACCAAACGTACGGTTTGACCAAAAAGATTTTTCTTACCATTTGCTGACCAAGTGTCAACATGTTCTGCCATCGGAGAAGATGGTGTAATCGGATAGATCGTAGCAACTTCTGTAAATGCGTATGAAATATACGCAGCAGCTTCGTTACCATCCATGGTTTTCATAATTTTTGTGTTCATTTTAAGAAAACTCCTTCCATATACAGTATACAATACACTATTTAAATATAACCTGTACTTCGCTTTGTTAATACAGGTTAAAAACATATTTGATAACTTGATGATAGTTTATTCGGTGGATGTTGTCAATATTACACCAAAAAAAATGGCGAAAAACAGAAGGATAAATCCTATTTTGTGCACCTTTACCATATATGGATTGTACTAATTTGAAAACATATATAAATATATTAAAACAAAAAACAATATAATGGTTTTATGGCGGGAATTGCATTTGGCGAAAAGCAAAAGACACATCAACACATAAACAATTTTTATTTTTGGTGAAGTCAAAGAAAGGCTTTTGGCGCAAAATTGGAAAATGCAATGCAATGCCATACTATGCGTGTATATCAGCAAATACATAACGCATCATAAAAAGGGGGAGCTTATATGAAAATAGCCAAGATTTGCTACTTAGAAAAAGAAGAAGAAATTGAATTGCCGAGATGGACACGGTTTTTGACCCAAAATATGCGAAAGAAGTATATCCTTTCGAAAAAACCGTTTCGAATTTATGAAAAGGATGACGTACTTTATGGAGTCTTATCTTTTGAGGGTGGGCAAGGGTTACCACAGCCTTGGCGAGAAAAAGCGGAAAACATGATGAAAGCTTTGGCAGCAGAAGGAGCAGGCATTGCAATTACGCCTTACGAAGGGGAAGTGCCAAATAACATTTTGCCCCTTGCGCATGGCAGAGTTTTAACGTCTTTGTTTGCTTTTGAGGGAGCGGCAGAGGCTTTGCGTAGGCAAGGCCGAAACCCAGAGGAAGCGAGGTTTGTCATTGCGGGGAATGAAAGAAAAGTTTTGGATTTGGTTTTGGCGGGTATGGGTGATTACGTCAATCATCTTTCGTTTTTTGTGGACGATACGGAAGAAGTAGAAGATATCCAAGAGCAGCTTTTTGTTGAAAAGGGTTTGCGAAGCGAAGCGTTTTCCTCGCCGAAAAATCTTTTGTTTGCCGAGGCGGATGTGGTGATTGTTTGTGGTATGGATCAGGTAGGATATGAGCATATTCTAAAAAGATATGCCGTTTACGTCGATGCTTCTGGCAACCGTCCGTCCTTACGCAGGTTGGCTCAAAGACGTTGGGATGTGGTTGCGACGGAAGGGTTTTATTTTAAGATGGAGAAACAACAGTTTGACCAAAGAGAGGCGGAAGCCATAGCCTTTACAAGGTATATGGAATTTCGCAGATTTTGGTTGGAGCATCTTACGAAAGAGGCGGCGACAGAAATTTTTTCTATGCTAAAAGAACAGAGTTTTGCGGTAAGTGGTTTTTTTGCCTTCGGAAATAGGGTGAAAATTGCGAAAAATCAAGGATAATTTCGCTATTTTAGCCTTTTGTACATTGACAACACTTCTTTTTGTAGTATATAATTTAGCAGTGAATTTGAGGGTTAGTACCCTCTTTTTGCTTATAGATACAAAAAAATTATAAAAAACGTAAATAAATACGGGGGAAATCCGTAAAAAAAGGGAGATGACAACAGCCATGGCAGAGAAAAAGGTTGTTTTGACTTATGACGGTTTGAAAAGAATGGAAGAAGAGCTAGAAACTTTGAAAACCGTTAAAAGAAAAGAAGTAGCAGAAAAGATTAAAGAAGCAAGAGGACAGGGAGACTTGTCTGAAAATGCAGAATATGATGCTGCGAAAGAAGAACAGGCTGAAATCGAAGCAAGAATTGTTGTGCTTGAAAAAATGCTGCGTAATGCAGAAGTAATTGACGAAGAAGAAGTTCCAAACGACGTAATCGGCCTTGGTTCGACGGTGGAGCTTTATGATATAGAATTTGACGAAACAATGACATACACAATCGTAGGTTCAGCAGAGGCAGACCCTATGAATGGAAGAATTTCCAATGAGTCTCCTGTGGGTATGGCGTTATTAGGACAGGCAACAGGGGCAAAAGTTTCTATAGATACACCTGATGGAGAAGTAGCTTTTGAAGTCAAATCAATCAGAAGATAATTGGCAAAGGACAAAAGCTAAGTGGAATGGAGGAAAGAACGTGGCAGAGGAAAAAGATAACGTGCAGGAAAAGGAATTAACCCAACAGGAATTAAGCGAACAAAATCTTATTCGCCGTGATAAATTGGCACAGTTGCAGGCAGAGGGAAAAAACCCTTTTGAAATTGTGAAATTTGACGTGACACACCATAGCGACCAAATCAGAGATGACTTCGATGCGTTAGAAGGCAAAGACGTGGCAATTGCGGGACGTTTGATGAGCAAACGTATTATGGGGAAAGCATCTTTTTGCAATATCCAAGACCGTAATGGGGCGATGCAGTCTTACGTGAGCCGTAACGATATTGGCGATGAAGAATATGCTGATTTTAAAAAATTCGACATTGGTGATATTGTTGGGATCAAAGGGTTTGTTTTTCGTACAAAAACAGGCGAAATTTCTGTGCACGCAAAAGAAGTTACTTTGTTATCTAAGAGTTTGCAAGTTCTGCCTGAAAAATTCCACGGCTTAAAAGATCAAGAATTGCGTTATCGTCAAAGATATATGGACTTGATTGTAAACCCTGAGGTGAGAGATACCTTTGTAAAGCGTTCTAAAATTATTACTGAAATTAGAAGGTTTTTAGACGCAAGAGACTTCTTAGAAGTGGAAACACCTGTGCTACAAACCATTGCTGGCGGTGCGTCTGCAAGACCTTTTATCACACACCATAATACGTTAGATATTGATATGTACTGCCGTATTGCGTTGGAATTGCCACTAAAGAGACTGATTGTTGGTGGGTTTGAGAGAGTATATGAAATTGGTCGTGTATTCCGTAATGAGGGTATTTCTGTGAGACATAATCCGGAATTTACATTGATGGAACTATACCAAGCATACACAGATTACAACGGTATGATGGATATTACAGAAGATATGTTCCGTACGGTTGCTGAAAATGTTTTGGGAACAACCAAAATCCAGTATGGCGGACATGATTTGGATTTGGGTCAGCCTTTCCAGAGAAAAACAATGGTT
>JBKEAS010000194.1:0-1808 GCA_047972635.1 Anaerotignum sp. | reverse complement strand
ATGTATTGATTGGTATCACAAAAGGGCTATACCCTGATATTGCAAAATCATACAAGACATCAGCGAGCAAAGTAGAGCGTGCCATTCGCCATGCAATTGAAAGTGCATGGAAGAAAAATGGACAAAGAGTTTATTTTGAAGTGGTTGGTTACTTATGTACGGACAAGCCTACAAATGGGCAATTCATTGCCGTATTTTCTGAATATTTCAGAATGAGACAAAATGAAGCGTCGAAAAAAATCAGTTAATTTGTCGTTATAATTTAACCGATATGAAGAATTCCCCCACCTCTAAGGTGATGGATTCATTCTTCTGTTTTCAGTGGGGGGAGCAGGTCCCCACTGAAAACAAAGGTTTGCTTTGTAAATATACGCATAGTCTTTAAAAGTATAAACAATATAGTGCCCCTCTTTGCGATTGCAAAGAGGGGCTTTTGTGTAGCGTTATAGACGAAAAGCAGTTCTTTTTGCTATATCTTATGACATAACAATATAAGAATGAACATCAATGAGGTGAGGGAATGAGAAAGTATGCAGATGCACATTGCGATACGATGGTGAAGCTTTTTGAGGAGAAAAAAGAGCTTTTTTTAAATGATCAACATCTTGATATTGAGCGATTAAAATCATTTTATGCACCATTACAATGTTTTGCAATTTGGCTGGATCCAAAGTATTATCCTATTTCTATGCGCCAGTGTATGCGTTATATTGATTTTTATTATAAGCAGATTGGAAAAAATGCTGACTGTATTGGTCATATCAATCAGTATGCTGATTTGCAAAAAAATATGGAGCAAAACAAGATCAGTGCTTTGCTTACAATTGAGGGCGCAGAGGCATTAGAAGGAGAGATTTCTGCACTGCGTATTTATCATCAATTGGGAGTGAGGTCTATGAGTTTGACATGGAATAATAGGAACGCATTGGCAGATGGCGTAGGGGAATGCGGGACGGGGGGCGGACTCACAAGATTTGGCAAAGACGTGGTATTGGAAATGGAAAAACTGGGGATGATTGTGGATGTGTCGCATCTTTCAGAAGCTGGATTTTGGGATGTTGCAGCATTAGCCAAGAAACCTTTTATTGCAAGCCATTCTAATGCACAACAGATTTGTGATGTAGCAAGAAATTTAACAGATATGCAACTAAAAACCATAGCCGAAAAGGGCGGTGTGGTTGGGGTTAATTTGTATCCGCCTTTTTTGACGAAGCAAAAAAATGCTAAAATGGAAGATATCATAAAACATATAAACCATATGCTTTTGGTTATGGGCGAGGATTATATTTGTCTTGGGAGTGATTTTGATGGGATTGATTATACACCGAGAGAAATAGAACAACTTGAGGATATGGAGATATTGTATGAAGGACTCCGACGGGGATTTGGGGTACGGATTGCTGAAAAAATTTTTTCTGAAAATTTGATTAGGGTAATCAAAGATGTGATTGGGTAGCAGAATTAAAAATAAGCGATAAGTCAAAGACTATCGCTTATTTTAATTCATGTTTTATTTGCAGTTAAAAGAACAGCAATCAACACTTGCAGAACTTTTAGGATTTGCATTGTGTGCCCTTACTTGAATAGAGTCTAAAGAACAACATTTTTTTTCAGCACAATGGTGCTTACAGTCGTTTACACTACATTGAAGAGAACTATTTGATTTTGTGATAATCATTTCCCTCCATCATGTTTACTGCAAGATTAGTATGATCATTTTTTTAAATTTTTATAATGGTATAAATTTGCTTAGAAGAAAGATGAGATGAAATTATGAAAATATATTTTTATGATGAGGCTTACAAAGA
>JBKEAS010000317.1:0-3061 GCA_047972635.1 Anaerotignum sp. | reverse complement strand
TCAAAATATGTTACCATGTTGTCATCCCAATGCAATCCTGGTGTGTGTATGAAATGAAACTTAAATGCTCCAATTTCCAATTTTGATAAATTCTCAACCTCTACAAAATTTGCATTAGGATAACGAGAAATCAAACGCTGCTTGCAGGCTGCCGTGCAATAAATTGGAATGTCTGTTTTTTCAGCCAATACCAATGCAAGCGCCCCGCTATGATCTTCTTCTGAATGGTTCAGAATGATTGCATCCAATTGGCTAATAGAAATCAATTGCTTTAATTCACTCATAAACACTTCTCCAGCCTTTTCAGGAACAGTGTCTATTAGTACATTTTTTTCTCCTTGCAAAAGATAAGATAAAAAAGAAAAACTACGATCTGGCTTTTGAATAACCTTTCCTAGAACTGTGCATACATCTGAAATTGAATATTTCATGGATTTCCCTCCTAACATTTATCATCACCTATAGTTTCTTGCTAGTTATAGCTTCAGTTTAACATGTATTTCCATCTTGCACGTTGCCTAGGCAACACAACAAAAAGAAAATAAACTTGGATATAATCACACCCTCATAGCTACATTGAAAACAAAAATGACGAACTCAAATATTAATTTGTTCTCGCCATTTCCATCTTATATTCTCAAAACGGCTCCTATTATACATCACTAACATAAGTCAACTTAATAAGAACACAATTTCTGTAAACACATCTTCTTGCATCATCCTTACCCACACTTTTAAAGCATACCTTAAATCTCCGATGGCTATAAAACCACATTTGTAGCTAAAAATTCAGCCTATATACTTGTCTTTTTTGGTTTGACAAAGACTGATTTCTTTTTTTCAAATTAACAATACTTTTCTGTAAGCTTCTTTAATAAGTTCAAAGCTATTTCTTGAATTTTATTTTCTTCTGCTTCCTTCTCAAAAAGCTCAACTTCATTGTTGATACTCTGCAATACATCTGCTGTAAACTCACGTTCTGCAAACGTGTATACTACACTGTCCTCTTTATCAATATGGCGCTGTAATAAGTCTGCCCAAGCACCAGCATTAACCAAAATCTCCAACTTGTCAATTATATTGGGGCTAGATTCATAACGCTCTAAAGCCATTTCAAGTTCTCCTAAGTGAAACCTCCCCATATCATGCTCAACCAACATGCCGTGCTGAATTAGCTTAACTGCAGCAGAACCTAGTCGCTCAGTCATCTCTCGAAATAAAATCTTCTCCTCTTTCCCATGATGATGTGCATCAGCATAAGTTCTAGCGAAGGTAATCATATCTCGAAAATCATTCACTTCCACGCTAGCCCCCTCTAATATATCACAGCTAGCTTTACGTATAACTGCCACAAGAGCAAGAATATTTTTATGCTCTGCCACCATCAATTCAATAGAATTCATCCTCACGCCTCCTCTACAATAAAATATTCTCCAACCTGCTTAAATCCAAAACAGCTACCCGAAAGAGTTCCTAGTACAAAGGCATTTCTTAACAAGTAATACTGTTCAATATTTCCACCTATTTCATTCCAAAAAGGTAAATGTAAATCCACAGTCTGACGCCAAGAAACGCGTTGTGCATCTTGCTCTAACACCTCATTGACATGATCACAAGGCATACCTTCTAGTAGCATATCATGTAACCCTTGATAAATTTCTTTCGCATCGTCAGAATTTGCTAATAGGTTGTTGCACCCCAATTGAAATGCCCGCTCTTTTAGTAACTCCATTTTGCTTGGATCCTTGTGCAAAATTTCTGTAACCGCCACTGCAAAGCGTTTCTCAGCAATCCCGATTTGATTTTGCAACCAACCATGGATATTACCTGTATCAATCACATCCTCCAAATCACCTTTTTCAACGATCTCACAACTTGCTTTTAATTTATCCTCTAATTCTTCAATTTCCGCTTCTGATGTAATAGAAGCTAACATCTCGTCAGTCAATTTCTCTTGCAATTGAATTTTACGATACAGCCAATAATGAATTGGTCCCAAAAATGCACTCATATTTTCATCCCTCTCTAATCATTCGATTATTAACCGTTTACTCTACCATTCACAGCGCTAACTATATCATCCACATTTAAACCATGAACCATACATGCATCCGCTAAAGTTTCCATCTGAGAAGAAGGACAACCCAAGCAATGCATACCACACTCCATCAATGCCGGAACAGCTTCTGGATATTTACGTAAAATATCACTCATAATCATGTCCCCAGTAACAAAGTTTTTGCTACTACCCTCGATGTTTTCAATTCCTGTATTTTTAATATCTCCCATAATGATAGCTCCTTCCTTTTATCTACATTTTAAAATATCTGATCTTTTTCATTTGCTTGCCTTTGAAAAATAACGCTTTTATCTTTGACATCCATCCTACAAAAAAACTTCATATCTTGTACGCAATGTACTAATATCTTGCTTATTCCTCGCTTTCTATTGCATTCACAGGACATCCAGCTTGTGCCTGCTTCGCTGTAACTAATGTATCTTCAGAGATTTCTTTCTTGGTGGCAATTGCAACTCCTGTGTCCGCCATTTTAAAAACTTCTGGACAGGCCATCTCACATAATCCACAACCAATGCAATTTTCATTTACACTATACCTCATAAGAAACATCTCCTTTTTAAATAATTTATGAAATGTTGTTTTTGTTAAACCAATCATAACACACATTTCGTAGCACTTATGTTGTAAAAACAACATAAATCAAAATATTTCGAAGTAAAATAAAACTAGCCCCCAATCACTATGACCACCAACACAAACCCTGCCACAATCTTAGTCAAATCCTATTTTACATAGAGAATTTTAAATCTCATGACATATCATCTATCAGGTACTCCTACATATTCAAATGGTCCATATCATTCGTGCATCCTAGATAGCTAAATTCTCACCTCAATACAAAAAACCCCGAGAACATAACATTAGCAAGGCTTTGATAAGGATGGTAGTAAAAAACCAATAAAATCAAGGCTTTGCAGACATGAACAGACAGTGCTTTTATAAATTGAATAGCAATTTAGCAAAAAAGGAGTATTACATCAA
>JBKEAS010000313.1:0-6803 GCA_047972635.1 Anaerotignum sp. | reverse complement strand
CCAATGCCAAATAAACATTAGCCAACGTCTGCGCTTCTATTCCCTGTGCCGCATCCACAATTAAAATAGCACCTTCACAAGCCGCCAAACTTCTAGAAACTTCATAATTAAAATCGACGTGCCCAGGTGTATCAATCAAGTTAAACTCATACTCTATGCCATCGTTTGCACGATAAACAAGACGCACCGCCTGAGATTTGATGGTGATGCCTCTTTCTCTTTCTAAGTCCATATTATCCAAAACCTGTGCCTGCATCTCTCTATCTGTCAGCAAACCTGTTTTTTGAATTAATCTATCTGCCAAAGTGGATTTACCGTGATCAATATGTGCCACGATACAAAAATTTCGGATATTCTTTTGTCCGTCGGACATGAATTCCCCTCCTAAATCTATATTTGCCTGTGTATCATTGCTTCAAGAATTAGCACAGCTCTAACGCCATACGCTCCAAACCGCTTAAAACACCACAAGCCTACTCTCTACTAAAATCCTACCGATTATATCATAATAAAGCCCGCCAAGTCAAAGAAATTCGGGTATTTTACCATAAATTCTAAACTTCATCACACTTATTTTCTTCGTCCTCTTTTTCGCTTTGTCTTTTAACGGCAATCATCCAACATAAAGCACAAACAAATGCCAATATCCAAAAAATCCATGATGCTTGTTTCATTACTGAACCTAATATAATAAACAAAATTAAAGCAATCTGGAAAACAAATTCAATTTTCACTGGCATTTTTGTTTTCTCGCTAGAATTTTGCATATGCATCTTCCTTTCATTTCATATATTCGCCTTTTACTTGCTTTTTATTAGTATACCATAACCCCTGTAAAACATCTACCTCACTTCCAACTATCATAGCCTTCTTATTTACACTCTTTATGTTTTTTTAAACTTCCTTAAGCATTGCTTAAGTTTCTATTCATAAAATATACACATTTATATTGTATACTTTAGAAGAAGCAAAAGGACGCTCCCTTTTACTTCGTGCCCGTGGTTTTATCCCCATCCCCCCACGGGCCCTCCCCTAAAATTTGGAGCAAATTTTTCACCCTCATAAATTGATTACTACAATAAATTGATATAATGATTTTTATCACCTTCCCCCTTTTTGATGATTAAAAATCAACTCCCCCCACAAAGCACCCATCATGCTAGCTAGTCTAGCTGGTAGGTGCTTTGTTATGTTCAAAAAATTTAAAAATAAAAAGGCTTATCCCTGTATTTTACAAAAGGCAAGCCCTAAATGTCACATGTTCTAAAACTATATCTAATTTCTTTTCCATACAGAAGGTGAAAATAACATAATAATCGGGAAAATTTCCAATCTTCCAAGTAACATATTAAACGATAATACGATCTTAGAAAAATTCGAAAAAAAGCTGTAATTTTCAACAGGACCTACCATGCTTAAACCCGGCCCTACATTTCCCAAACAGGTCAAAACCGAAGTAAGCGATGTTGTAAAATCGTAATTATCAAGTGAAATCAATAAAAAAGACCCAAATAATATAAACAAATACACGATCATAAATCCGCCTACACCATGCACAACGCTTTCGTCCACCCTATGCCCATCTAGTTTAATGATATTAACCGATCTAGGATGGTTTATTTGACGTATTTCTCTACCTGCCATCTTCAAAAAGATAATCAAACGTGAAATTTTAATACCGCCACCCGTTGATCCGCCACAGGCACCAAAAATTGTTAAAATGACAAGAAGTGACTTAGACAACTCTGGCCAAGTATCAAAATTTGCCGTAGCAAAGCCCGTGGTGCTAGAAATCGCCAAAACTTGGAAAGCCGCATGACGAAAAGCACTTTCTAGCGTAGGGTAATAGCTTAAAATATTGAACGTGATCACTGCAATCGAACCCAAAACAATCACCAGATAATATTTTAGTTCTTCGCTTTTAAATACATTTCTAAAATCTTTGATCAACAACAAATAGTATAAATTAAAATTCACACTAAATAAAAACATAAAAATTGTAATAACATACTCAAAGTAAGCATTATCATATGCCGCTATGCTGGCATTCTTAATTGCAAACCCGCCGGTTCCTGCCGTTGATAGTGCATTCACGACGCTATCAAAAAGGGGCATTCCGCCTAAAAAGAGCAACAACATCTGAAGAAGTGTCAAAAAAATATAAATACTATATAAAATCTTTGCTGTAGATTTAACCTTTGGTACAAGTTTGCTAACCACAGGTCCCGGCGCCTCTGCTCTCATAAGGTGCATAGACCGTTCGTCCACTTTAGACATAATCGCTAGCATAAAAACCAAAATTCCCATACCGCCGATCCAGTGAGTAAAGCTTCGCCAAAACAAAATACTTTTAGGCAAACTTTCAATATCAGTCAATATCGACGCACCTGTCGTGGTAAAACCTGAAACAGTTTCAAAAAAACAATTTACAGGCCCTTCAATAGCGCCACTAAAATAAAATGGCATCGCCCCAAAAAACGACATGACAATCCATGCCATCGCCACAATTACAAAACCCTCACGACCATAAATCTTCCTATTGGTAATTTTTATCCTCGCCAAAGCTGTACCAATGGCAAGCGTGATGCAGATGGTAATAATAAATGCAAAAAAAGCATCCATCTCTCCAAAGGAAGCAGCAAGCACTGCTGAAGCCATAATAAATAATCCTTCAACTTGCAAAATATTGCCTAAAATATAGGCCATCATACGATAGTTCATAATGATTTATTCTCCGATTTATTCTTGAATTTCATTTAAGTCCGACAAGTGTTTTTTCGTCGTCACAACCACAACATTATCACCCTTTTGGATCATATCGTGCCCGTTTGGTATGATAATTTGTGTATCACGAATAATAGCAGCAACCAAAATCCCATCTCTCCTTTTAAAGTTCTTCAAGGGAATTCCAACAATTGGAGACTCCTCCATAACCTTAAACTCAACCGCTTCAACCTGATCGTTAATCATCGTATGCATGGTTTCAACATTGTTACTCCCCATAGAGTTCTTCATGGATCGAACGTAGCTTACTATATTATGTGCTGCGATTGATTTTGGAGAAATAAAGCTATCTATATTTAGATTATCCAAAATTTCATGGAACGAAATCTTATTAATTTTTGCTACTACCTTAGATACCTTCTTTTCCTTTGCATATAGACCTACGATGATATTTTCTTCATCCATGCCCGTCAAAGTAACAAATGCATCCGTTTTATCCAAGCCTTCTTCGTGAATTAACTCCTTGTCGGTTCCGTCTCCATGAATAATAATCGCCTCTGGAAGCATTTCGCAAAGATACTGACAACGTTCCAGATTTTTTTCAATAATTTTCACCTTAACATTAACACGACCTAGCTCTTTTGCCAAATAGTACGCAATTCTTCCGCCACCGACAATCATAACAGATTTTACGCCACTACGGAAAATTCCAATGGCACGAAAAAAATTCGCAATTTGAACATGAGATGCTGTAACATTGATTTTGTCTCCAGCCTTTAATATAAAATCACCACTTGGAATGAACACTTCATCTTCTCGTTGCACTGCACAAATAAGCACTTTAACTTGAAACTCTTTGTAAATTGCATACAGTGGCATTCCATCCAAAGGGCTATTTTCATTAATCCTAATTTCAACCATCTCCACCCGCCCCAATGCGAATGGTTCAATTTTAATTGCAGAAGGAAAACGCAGTAATCTTGAAATTTCCGTCGCTGCCGCACGCTCAGGGTTTACCGCCATACTTAGTCCTAGCTCATCTTTAATCATGCCCATCTGTGCGAAATATTCAGGATTTCGTACACGCGCAATGGTATTTTTTGCCCCTAATTTTTTCCCTAATAAACAACAAATCATATTAACTTCATCCGCAGACGTTGCAGCAATTAAGATATCTGTATTTTGAATACCAGCTTGTTCCAAAACAGAAATTGTTGCACCATTGCCTTCAATCGTAAAAATTTCCATGGTGTTACCAGTATGCTGAAAGGCTTTGGGATTATTATCTATTACGGTTACATCATGTCCTTCTATGGAGAGTTGTTTGGCGATTTTACTGCCCACCTTGCCATCCCCTATGATTACAATTTTCAACTTTTCTCCTCCTTGAGACCAAACGGATCATACAAAATCTTTGTTTTCATTGCGTAGTAACATTATTTACATTTTTGGAGCAAAATATTGGACAATTCCGAAATTGAAACAGAAGTTTTTTCGCCCGTTTCCATCTCTTTTAACTCAACAACCCCAGTTTCCAATTCACTCTCACCAATGATAAGTGAATATGTCGCACCTATTTTATTTGCATATTTCATCTGTGCCTTTACACTTCTTTCCACAGTGTCACAATCAGCAAAAATGCCTACCTTTCTAAGTGCAAGCGTCAACCCCTGAGCTTTTATCAGACCCACATCCCCCATTGAACCAATAAATACATCTCTTTTAGGAGTTTGTGTCAGTTCACCCTTTTGCTTTTCCAAAATCATAACAAGCCGCTCAATTCCTAAACCAAATCCAACAGCACCCGTAGGCTTTCCGCCACATTCTTCAACCAATTTATCATAACGTCCACCGCCACAAACAGTCAGACCGTCAGAAACAAATTCATACACAGTTCTTGTATAATAATCTAGTCCACGCACAATCTTTGGATCAATCGTAAATGCAATTCCCATTTCTGTCAAGATATCCTGTACCATTTGAAAATGCTTTGTGCACTCCTCGTCCAAGCAATCCAAAACAGAAGGTGCATCTGCAATAATCTTTTTACAGCTTTCTTCTTTGCAATCCAAAACACGAAGTGGATTTTTTTCAAAACGCTCTTTGCAAGTTGGACAAAGCTTATCTAAATTTTGACCAATAAAACTTTTTAAAGTCTCATTATAACGCCCACGACATTCTGGGCAACCTAAGCTATTCATACGCAAGGTAACATTCTTAACGCCCATTTCTTCCAATAACGCATTGGCCACTGCAATCGATTCCGCATCTTGTGCCGCACTGTATGAACCTAGCATTTCAACCCCAAACTGATGAAATTGGCGTTGACGCCCTGCCTGTGTATTTTCGCAACGGAAAGTTGGCGAGATATAATACAGTTTGGTTGGTTGTGCTTGGTTATGCATTCCATGCTCAATATATGCACGAACAACCCCGGCTGTACCTTCCGGACGCAAAGTTAAGCTTCTGTCGCCATCATCTGTAAAAGTATACATTTCCTTTTGCACAATGTCTGTCGTTTCCCCCACACCACGTACAAACAACTCCGTAAATTCAAAAACCGGCGTTCTAATTTCACCAATGCCAAACACTTTGCAAAGGTTTCTCATTTTTTCTTCAATACCTTGCCAAGCCTCTACCTCTGCCCCAAAAATATCCTTTGTTCCTTTTACCAACTGTATCATGTTCATTCTCCTTTGGCTAATCCCACTCTCTTTCGCTCAATCATCTCATCTATTCTTGCTATATAATCATCCACGCTTTTAACATTAAAAACCCGTTCTATGCGATTTGTCTTAGGATCGACAGTCTTGGTGCTTGCTCCTGCACCAACCGCCAAAATCGTTTGCTTTTCTTCCATAATTTGAACATTGTATATGCCCTCTTTGCCAGTACGACAATACCCAACATTCTCAAAATTGCCTACCATGTTTTTCTGCCTATACATATAATAAGGCTGCATATCCATTCTTTGTGCATACTCCGCGGCAATGGAGAGCATGGTTTCCAAAACCTCAGAAGTCGCCAATGTATGTTGGTCAAACTCCTCTTTTAGCCTAGACGCACGTTTTATAGCCAATGTATGTACTGTAATGTTATCTGGCCCCAAAGCCATAATCTGCTCCATGGTATTTCTTACATCTTCCGCATCTTCTCCCGGCAAGCCTAGTATCAAATCCATATTGATGTTTTCATGCCCTAACTCTCTTGCTTCATAGAACACACGACAAATGTCTGAAACAAAATGTTCTCTGCCGATACGTCTTAACGTTTCCTCATTCATCGTTTGCGGATTAATGGAAATACGGTTTACACCATATTCCTTCATTAGCCGAAGTTTCTCTTTTGTAATCGTATCGGGGCGACCCGCTTCTATGGTATATTCAATATTCTTTGTTTGAAACAGCGAGGCAATCTTTTTCAAAAGTTTTTCTAGTTGCACTTCTGTTAAAGAAGTTGGCGTACCCCCACCAATATAAATACTTTGCATATCAAAATCTGCGCTGTACTTGGCCACAAATTCCAATTCTTGAAACAATGCCTCTAAATATGCGTCCACCTTATTTTGATATTGTGCCAAAGGATATGCCGTAAAAGAACAGTATAAACATCTCGTAGGACAAAAAGGAATACCAATATAAAGGCTTATATCATTTGGTTTGTTTCTACTTAAAATCTCTTCTTCGGCCTTCGCTACACTTAATGCTAACCTCGCCTTGTCTTCCATAACCAAATAATCTTCTACAAAATAACGTAAGCAATCATCTTCGCTTCTGCCCTCATCCAAAAGTCCATTCATAACTTTAGCCGGACGAATGCCTGTTAAAATTCCCCACTGTGGCCTTAAGCCAGTTTCTTCTTTTAATATCTCATAAATTGTGCGTTTAATCAGTCGTTTTTGTTCTTTCTCGTCAATCAGACCCTCTTGGTACATCAGAGAAAACTCATTTACTTTTTCCCCATCACGATAAAGCATTGCTGAAGCAATGCCTTTTTCCATACCACTAACGACTGTCATTCCGGATAAACCGATCTCCTCCACGCAAATATAATGAAGATTTGGATAAAAAACTTGTGTT
>JBKEAS010000267.1:0-10433 GCA_047972635.1 Anaerotignum sp. | reverse complement strand
CCCACACCCACTGCCAACAAACATAGACATCCGCAAACTGCTACATTTCGCATTGCTGTTCTTTTTGATTTATTTTTCATAATTAACACCTCCAAGGCTATTGTTGCCAGCCCTTTTGGCTTTTATGCAATATTTTTGAAAGAAATACCTTGATAAAAATAGCATAGTATTTCCTTATAATCCATTCCCTGTTCCGCCAAAAAAGAAGCGCCATATTGACTCATTCCTGCCCCATGACCATACCCATGGGTAACAAAAGAAAAGCTCTCGTTCTCTCTTTCCACCTCAAAATTTGCACTACGCAGTCCCAGTGCCTCTCGCACCTGTTTCCCCGTTAAGGTAAGCCCTCCAACCTGCAATGTTTGTATGTATCCCGCCTCTGATCTTTCTATATTGCTAAATGTCAAATCCGCCTCACTTTGGCTCAAACTCCCATAGACAGACAGCTTTTCCCAAACTTCCTTTGCCAAAATACTACAACGAAACTCATTATTAGGCGCTTCCTTATCCTCTTCTATCTCAACACTTTTTAAATACGGCAAAGGGCTAGTCCAAACATTTTCCGAGGATTCTGTTTTGCCTGCACTTTGTGCATGAAAGACTGCCAAAATGGGCTCCTCCGCTTCCCCATACACCATAATTTCACCTTGTGTTGCCTCCACTGCTTTTCTAACCTTATTTGCATATTCAATATAATTCTCGCCCCACTTTTCTTTTTGTTCTTCGATGGAACAATATGCCTGTCCTATATCATAAAGCACTTCTTCTGTAGCAACTTCTTGCATTTTACGCACTTGATATGTGCGTGCCGCCACCGCTTGCGCCTTTAAAGCTTCATCATCAAACGCAGCCGGCATCTCTGCCGACACAACCCCCACGATGTACTCTTCTAACTCTGAGGCAAAAACATCCTCTAGCTCTACCAATTCTTTTGCTTCCTTTGCCCCTTCTACTTCTTGTGTATCTCCTTTAAAAAATCCACCCCAAAGCAAAGTGATACACAACGGAAGAACCAATACCGCTAAGACAACATACCCCATTAGCACAACCAAAGCTTTTTTTGCCATTCGCCTCACCTCTCCTTCTTTCAAGATATGAAAGAAAAAGAAATTCCATGCTTTTGTGTTAAAAAAAAGATTGCTTTTTCTTCTTATATTTCAATACTATGCCTCATTTTCATCGCAATATGCGAGGGCCTTTTAAATCAAAAACCATTTATCTCACCAAAAAGACGAAAAAAATCATCCCCAAAAGAAGATGATTTTTTAAATATGTTCTGTCATACAACCTATAAAATCCCGAAACAAGTGTCTTCTTTCTTTCTACCAAAATAACCAAATCACAAGTGCCACCACCATACAACAACCCAACACACCAAATTGTGCCGCCTTTGTATCCATTCGGTGTAGCTTCTTTTTTTCACGATCGGCTGCTTGAAACTCTGTAACATATTGTCCGCCAAAAAGACCTACTTTAACAGGAATTTGCAAAACTTTTTCATGTTGCAACATAAAAAAGACACGTCTTGTCATTTTAAAATGATAGGTAACTCCATTTTGCACACCTTCTAAAAAATAACCTCTTAATAGCTTTGTCTCTAGGCTGCTTTCATTTGAAATATAAATCTGACAAGCAAGTAAGGTCAACGGTTTCTTTTTGCAATACAGTCTATCTATCGTTGTATACACCATCTGTGTATAAGCCCAACTCAAACCCAACAGAGGTATCGCAGTAAGAAGGATGGTCCAACTACTTCCATGCTCACTTCCTATCCCTTGGATATTTAACAAATACCCCTGTATCTGTGCAACTGCAAAGATATATTCAAACATAAGAATGATCACAATATACAACATAGCAAATAATATACTATGCTGCTTCCTAATTTTTGTGTTCCACATTTTAAGATCGAGCATACTCCGCCTGCAAACCAAAAACATGATGACACCAATCAATATCATCAATCCATTGATTTCCATACCCGCTTTATACGAAATGGTCATAGCAGCAATTGGTACAAGCCACATACATATCGCAAGCCAGCCCCATCTACTTGACGTGGCAAAAGCGAAAATACACCAATATATCGTTAGTATGGTAGCAAACCCTAGCCACGTCATCGCACCTTCTCCTTCGTGTAAATTAAATACCTCTATAGCTGTCAGGGCGGAATGTGCTCCGTTTACGGCTAGAGTCAATTTGGGCTAAAATCTTTTCTCTATCTTTATTTAAAGTACCGCCCAAAGCTGTATAATTCGATGCATGGTTAGAACGGAACATAGTACCCTCTGCATCTACATTTTGAATAAACAATTCTGTTTCATCCAAAACTTCTTGTGGCTGCATCAGTTCAATTTCGCCTCGTTCAAGCTGATCATACATCTCTGTCCCCGATTCAACCATAAGCGTTAAAAACCCAACATAATCAGGCTTAATTGCAGAAATGACATTTGCACTACCCAAAGCGTGCTCCTTCCAATATTTCTTTCCACCCAAGCCAGAAATCACAGTCATAGAAAGAACCATTCCTGCTTCTTTTATCTTTTGACCCGCCTCAATCATCTCTTGTGCAGTTACGCCTTTTTTTACATCTTTTAAAACTTCGTCTGAACCACTTTCAAGGCCCATATAAACCATATCTAATCCTGCTTCTTTCAAACGGCGTAATTCCTCAGGTGTTTTGTTCAAAATATCCCTTGGCGCAGCATAAACAGAAATGCGTTCAACTTCCGGGAAATATTCCTTGCTCTTACCAATGATATACAACAAATCATCGGTTTTTACAATCAAAGCATCTCCGTCCGCTAAGAAAATACGACGTACCTTCGTACGGCTATAATACTCCCTTGCCATTTCCAAATCTTGCGTCACATCTTCTAGTGGACGAATACGAAAACTTTTGTCTTTATACATATTGCAAAACGTACAAGTGTTTCTTGCACAGCCGATAGTAAGCTGAATAATCAAACTTCCCGCTTCACTTGGCGGTCTATACACTGTTCCTTCATATCTCATAAAAAATCAACTCCTATTTCCTTTTTATTTTATCTATTATACAAGAATTTGCTCAAAATTATCAATACCCATTTGTTTTATTTGACATCGCACATAAATTTGACTATAATAAAGGTTGTATTTTTAGTCTTTGTATCTTGTTTATAGCCATATGGATCAAATACTTTCTGTATAAAGAAGCAACCGCATGGCTGTTTTTTTATGTAACTGCATTTCATTCTATGTGCTCTAATCCAGTAAAGGTAGCCAGGGGCGATTTTATCGTTTACACCCATTCCTTGTCTATCCTTATTGTGGCATCAATGATACAAAGCTAAAAAGATTGATTATCTTTGATAATCAAAAACGAGGGAGGCAATCGCCCCCTTGTTTTTTTTGTTGAAAAATCATACATATTTTTATAGTCGAATACCCCTTTGCTATCCCAAAATTTATATCTAGGACAAAGGGGTATTCCTTTTTATTTCATTTAACCCTCTACAGATTCCAACAATCCATCATCGTTAAATGTAAGTTCGACATTTTTGCCTACTGCTGACGTATTTAGTTTGCTTGCAGCAATATCGTCAATGTTGATTTTAAACTTTGATGTAGTATTAAATGTAAGTTTATTTCCAGCATCTGTTAAAATCCTAACTGTGTTAGCATCCGTATTATATTCTTGGAAAGCACCTTCTGCTTCTCTAAAGTAAACATTGATACGTTCTACACGGTCTCTATCGTCAAGTTGCACTTCAACATAAACCGTAACATCCTCATCATCAATGGCTGCTTGCACTTTGTCAAGAGAAGTAGACTCACCGCTGTAGTTATACACTCCAGTATTTGTACGACTTAACCATCCATAAACCTTTGAACTGCCTTTGAGTACCAATCCATCTTTAGCAGATACGGCAATGCCCTCTACTGTAACAATTCCCTTGCCATTTGTGCTTTTGGCAACTTCTATCTTTTCTACCACACCATCGCTATTAAATGTTAAATTTAACGTAGAACCAACATATCCCACAGTCGCAATATCTTCATAAGTATAGTCATCCGTTCCTGTGGAAGGTCTTCTGGTTGTGGTAAATGTTATTTTCTGTCCATCGGTGCTTTCTAAAACGAGCTCTTTGTCATCATCGTCATACGACACCAACGTCCCAGTTGCCGCTGTCGGCCTTGCCTCAATAGACTGGATCACATTATTACCATCCGCCATCACTTCTGCATATACAGTAACGCCTTCCGCCTGTACCATTTTCTTAAAATTGGTAAGTGAACTTGTTTTTGCCCCTTCAATAGTCAAAGGATATTTTACATCTTCACCATTTACATTGCCCGTAAGCGCATCCGTATCCCCACTATATTTCACATTATATCGGTCAAGCAAAGTATAAGATATGGAGGAGTTTTTAAACTTTAGTGTATTTCCATCAAGCGAGGCAATCTCAGCCTTTCTTTCTGTTAAACTGTACTCTCCCTGGGACCAAGCTGCCTTTTTGTTAGAAAGATAAACTTTGTTGATTTTTCCACCGCTATTGAAACTCACCTGAGCATACACCAGTTTATCGTCATCATCAAATGAATCAAAATAATTTTCTGCGTTAGAAATACTGACAGAATTCCATTGTTCATCGTCTGCATCCCATTCATAAAAGGTGATGTTATCCACAGGATTTGTAGAGCCAAATTTATAGGTATACTTGTTTCCACTCGTTTCTAAAACCATCTGTTTTTCTGTAAAACTATCCACCGAATAGGTTGTGGTTGTGTTGCTACTGTCTGCCAAGAAACTCTCCTCAGAAATAACAACCTTCGAAGCTTTTCCTGTTTTGTCTACTGTAAGTCTAACATAAACAGTACCTGTGTTTGCCAATTCTTTCAACTTCGTATATGTACCTTCGGTATCGTCGATATAATATTCACAGTCCGTACCAAAATATATTGTACTGATAGAATTTGAGTCTATAGGTTTATAGTCGATTTTTTCAGCATCCATCTTATCTACCACGCCGATGCTTGTATATTCATCAGAAAAAATTACATAAACTTCAGTCACGTACGTTTTATCAACCCAAGAACCATTTTCTTTTTCTGATTCTATAATGGTATTAATCCCCACATAGGCATACTGATCATAATTTTCCTCTAATTCATCAATCAAATCCGTTTTTTTGATGCTTTCATTGTTCAAGTAAAATTGACAACCACTATCTAAGTTAAAGGAATCTTTTTCGCCTGTATTCTCATTCTCAATGGTCAACGCACTACTTGTAAGTTTTTGAATATAGCCCGTGATATTATATTTTTGTTGTACGCTAGAACCATCTAACACACGGATCGTTTCCAAAGCACCACCATTATATGCAAATTCCACCTCATCGCCCACAGCCAAACGAGACAAAGGTAATTGTGTTGTTGTATCTCCAGCATAAACCGTCACATTGTTAGGAGATGCATAAAATAAGAAGGACTCACCCAATTCCGTTGTAATTTTCATTTGATACACAGACCCGTCATATTCAAATTCAGAAATAACGCCTTTGCTATCCAATCCCTCTACCAATACATCATAGGTGTTGGTAAGCATAACTGCCATTTCCGCACGGTTGATATTGTTTTTCGGGTTGAAATTATTTGAACTATCGCCCTTTACAACCTCAAGTCTTGCCAAGAGGTCAACCTGCACGATGCAATCTGAAGAAATACGTGATGCATCGTTAAACTTCATCGCTGTTTGCGCCTTAGAATCCATATCATAACGCACAGCCAAAGCGTTACCAAACATCTTTGCTACTTCTTCTCTTGGGGCGTAAGTATTTGTGCCTCCGGCTGTAAATTTTGCCAAATCAGCTATGGTTATAATGCTATTTTCCAAGCCATATGCCACAGCATTTTGTGACCAAGTAGGGATATTATACACCTGCATAATCTGAGCATATTTACTAAAGATAATACTATCCATCGTATTTGCTGTACCAGCCTTATTCAAAACTGTGTATACCATATGCATCGCTTCACAATATGTTACGTTGTTTTTTGCACGAAATGTACTGTCCTCATATCCATTAATCAACCCTAAATCAGCTGCTGCATTGATTACCTCTTTTGAACCCTCCCAAGGAACATCATTAATATCTTTAAAATTTGCAGCATATCCTGTCACGCTTAAACAAGAAGATGCCATTATTGCTGCCAAAGCTATTGTTATTTTCTTTTTCATGATTTACCTCCTTTTTACGCTAATTCCATATTTTACTCTTCGTGACAAGTTTATCATATTTCTACCTATGTGCCTAGTCCTTTGCATCTTAATGTTTTATTAACAAGCAAAAAAATAACGTGTTTCTTCCTAAAAAAGCAAAAAAAAACCACTTGTATGGCGGGATTTACCTGTCAAAGTTTTTTATAAAGAAAGGTTTATGGCATAAATTACCATAAACCTTTCTTTATTTAACGACCTCTACCAAGTTCCATTTGTTCAATCAGAGCGACAATTTTTGTGTTCGTTGTAATAGATGTATTTGTTATATTTTCATCTGCCTGTCGTGCTGCAGTATCGGCCTCTTTGGTCAATCGGCTAGTTTCATCTTCCATCCCCGATTCTAACCGCAGACCAATGATTGCTGTATGCCCTTCCACAACAACCGCATTTCCAGAAACACCTTTAATCTCGTGTAACAAGCCCTTGATGCTCAATGCACGTTCTTCAAGGGTTTTGCCTCCGATTATTTCGTCCGCCTTCACAAAATGTATCCCCGACAAATTGTTTTGCGTCGCTGTCGCAGAACAACCGCAAAAACAAAACACAACCAACGGCAAAATCAACAATTTTTTCCACATTTTTTTCGTCACCTCTCTTTTTATTTAGTATGGCGTAAACAAGTTGATTTATGAAATACAACTTATGGCTATCTTATTACATCAGGCTTTGATTTTTTCTACTTATTTGGTTATACTGTTTGTAACAAAAAAAACGAATGAAGGAGGCTAACATAAATTGGAAACAAAAAAAGGTACCTACTCACGTGTTTTAACCAAAGACATTCATCCAACACCTGCCCACGGAATTTATGTAACAAAAGAAGAAAAAAATCAAATTTATGCCTACGGTATTCTATTTTTTATTATTTTTACGGTTTTATCCCTTTTCTCCAGAAAAAAATAAGACTACTTTACTTCTTCCTTGCCAAGCTACTCGCTTTTCGTTATAATATGAAACAGTATGAGTAAAACCCATTGGAAAGGAAGAAAAACACATGAAACTCGGTATTGTAGGTCTACCCAACGTGGGTAAAAGCACCTTATTTAATTCAATGACATTAGGCAAAGCAGAAGCGGCAAACTATCCATTTTGTACCATTGATCCCAATGTAGGCGTGGTAACTGTTCCTGATGAAAGGTTATCCAAATTGGCAGAAATCTATTCCTCCGTAAAAATCATCCCCGCAGTAATCGAATTTGTAGATATTGCTGGTTTGGTTCGTGGCGCGAGCAAAGGCGAAGGTTTGGGAAACAAATTCCTCTCTCACATTCGTGAGGTAGATGCCATTGTTCATGTTGTACGTTGTTTTGAGGACGATAACGTGGTACACGTTGATGGTTCTGTTGATCCAATTCGTGATATTGAAACCATCAATCTAGAATTAGTATTTTCCGATTTAGAAATCTTAGACCGTCGTATTGCAAAAACAGGTAAATTGGCAAAAGCTGATAAATCCTTGCAACACGAAATGGATCTTTTACAAAAATTAAAAGACGCCTTAGAACAAGGCATCTCTGCAAGAGCGGTCGAATTGGATACACCAGAAGACAAAGCATTTGTAGAAACACTCACACTTCTAACTTCAAAACCCGTTCTATACGCAGCCAATGTCATGGAAGAACATTTGGCAGACGACGGTGCTACAAACCCTTATGTAGCAAAAGTACGTGATTATGCAAAAAATGAAGGCAGCGAAGTTTTTGTACTTTGTGCAAAAATCGAGGAGGAAATTTCCGATCTAGACGAGGCAGATAAAAAAGAATTTTTAGCAGAATTGGGTGTAGACAGCAGTGGCCTTGACCGCCTGATTGCAGCAAGCTATAAGCTTCTAGGCTTGATCAGCTACCTCACAGCAGGCCCACAAGAAACCCGTGCTTGGACTATCCAAAGAGGTACAAAAGCGCCACAAGCAGCAGGAAAAATCCATAGTGATTTTGAAAGAGGCTTCATCCGTGCTGAAATTGTTGCATTTGACGACTTGGTTCGCACCGGATCTAATGCAGCGGCAAAAGAACAAGGCTTGCTTCGTTCAGAAGGCAAGGAATATGTAGTAAAAGACGGAGATGTGGTTTTATTCCGTTTTAACGTATAAATAAAAAGAGTGGCGAATAGCCACTCTTTTTATTTATACTACTATGCAATTTCTTCAAAATACTCTTTGTGCCATACCAAAAACATAAAGATTGTCCAAATCTTACGGCTATTATCAGCCTTTCCTGCTTTATGATCCTCTAAATATTTCACGATTTCCTCGCTTTTAAAGAATGTATTTGCAGCCTCTGAAGTAAACGCATCTTTGACAATTGTGTAATACTTCTCCTCTTTTAACCAAATACGAATAGGCACCGGAAAACCAAGCTTTTTCTTTTCGGCAACCATATCGGGCAAATAACGATGTGCCGCTTGACGCATGGCATACTTCGTGTTTTGTTCATTCACCTTAAACTTTGTCGGGATCGTACGTGCAACATCAAAAACAATGCGATCCAAAAATGGAACACGAACCTCTAAGGAATGTGCCATACTCATTTTATCAGCTTTTAACAAAATATCCCCAATCAACCAAAAATGAATGTCGATATACTGCATTTTTGTTACGTCATCTTGATTTTGCACCTTGTCATAAAAAGGCTTTGTTAGCTTTGTATGATGGTATTTTCCTGTCGGATTTTTTAAAATACGTTCTCTTTCTTCTTCTGATAGCATAAAAGCATTGCCAATAAAGCGTTCTTGCAAATCCTTGCTCCCACGAATAAGATAATTCTTCCCCTTCATTTTAGGCAAACGCTTTGCAACCATGCCCAAACCTTTGCGAATAGGCTTTGGCAAACGAGTCAGCGGAAGCAAATCATGAGGCTCACGGTAAATATTATATCCACCAAAAAACTCATCCGCTCCTTCGCCACTTAGTGCAACTTTCACGTGCTTTGCAGCCGTTTGGCTTACAAAGTATAACGCAATTGCCGAAGGATCAGCCAATGGCTCGTCCATATGATATTGAACCTTGCTTAAAGTATCCCAGTATTCTTCGGTTGTAATAAGTTTACTATGGTTTTCTATCCCAATCTTATCTGATAACGCTTTCGCATAATCGGTTTCATTGTATTTTTCATAGTCAAAGCCTACCGTAAATGTCTTATCCCCTTTAAAAGATGCCGCAACATAAGAACTATCTACACCACTTGAAAGAAAGGATCCAACTTCTACGTCACTAATTTTATGCTTCTTTATAGAATCTTGCATCGCCACGTCAATTTCTTCGATAAATTCATCCAACGATTTTGTTTCGTTATTTTCAAACTTAGGTTCCCAATATCTCTTAATGTCAAGCTTTCCGCCTTTAAATGTAAATGAATGGGCAGGCATTAAACGAAACACACCCTTAAAAAAGGTTTCTGGCAACACGCTATACTGAAATGTCAGATAATTTTCTAACGCTTCTGTATTCACTTCTCTTTTGAAATTCGGATATTCCAAAATACTTTTGATCTCAGAGCCATAAATCATCTGCCCGTCTTGCAATGCATAATAAAAAGGTTTTATTCCAAAAAAATCTCTCGCACCAAACAACGTCTGATTTTTTGCATCCCATATTACAAAAGCAAACATACCACGAAGTTTTGGCAACAACGCTTCGCCATATTCCTCATATCCATGCAAAAGAACCTCTGTATCTGCATTACTTCCCATCACATGGCCTTTTGCAATCAAATCTTCCCTTAATTCTTGATAATTATATATTTCTCCATTAAAGGTAATTATCATATCATTCGTCTCATTATAGATCGGCTGATGCCCACCTTCCAAGTCAATGATACTCAAACGACGAAAACCCATCGTCATCCCATCATCAATAAAAGAACCACCGCTATCTGGGCCACGGTGCACAATCTTGTCTTTCATATTTTCCAAAACTTCTCCAGAATTAGCCAATCGGCCTGTAAAGCCACAAATACCGCACATATTTATTTCCTCCTAAAACAATAGGTATCATTTCATTCTTTAGGCTTAACTTTAGCATAAATTTTCTAATAAATCAATTCTAAGCCTCGTTTCTGCCATATAAAATCGAAAGGTAGCAAAGCCCTTCCAAGCATCCCTCACTCCACATATCCCAATGAAATGCAAAAGACCAATTTCCCTCTACGGTTCCTGGCGTATTCATACGATA
>JBKEAS010000232.1:0-2991 GCA_047972635.1 Anaerotignum sp. | reverse complement strand
AAAAACATAAAATGGTTGCAGAAGGTGCTGGTGCGGTTGCGGTTGCTGCTGCTATGTATAACAAAGAAAATATCAAAGGCAAAAAAACAGTTTGCATTATTTCTGGTGGTAATGTAGATATTAATATTTTGGACCGCATTATTGATAAAGGTTTACAGGTAAATGGTCGCTTGACAAAATTCTCTATGACTATGATGGATAAACCAGGTCAACTTACTTGCTTGTTGCAAGTCATTGCTGATGCGGGAGCAAATGTTTTTAATATAAACCATGATCGTATGGTTCGCAACATTGCTGTTGGCAAGTGTGTGGTGGATGTTACGATAGAAACAAGGAATAAAGAACATTGCGAAGAACTAATTCGTACGTTAAAAGCCAAAGGGTATGATGTGGAGTAATGGTTTTTAGAAAAACAACTGTTTTAGTGGTTTGAGAATATAGTATTTAAGTACCCTTTCGTTTTGTCGGAAGGGTACTTTTTTTGTGCCACACGTTGTGTCATAGACTGGAAAGAAGGATTTTTGGCAAATAGAACATTCGGCTTTTCCCTTTGATGGAAGGCTCCGATTGTGACGAAGTAAGTAGTTGGAAATTTTGCGAAGTACTATGTGTTTCAAAATGTTTAGGGAAGTTGACAGAGATTGTGTTTTTATATAGGATAGTTGTATTCTGAAAAATATATGGAACGAGTTATGCCTATACGAAATGTTTTTTCGTTGTTATGTTATGCCTTATGAGTGTCGATAGACTTTGTATAGGAGAAGGTTAAGAATAACTGCGAGGAGGGGCTTGCTGTGCGTATGAATATCAATTGTACTGGGGCGAATAAGATATATTATCCAACCAGGAAGTCCAATGGTCTAAATGATTTTATGGCGATGGGGACTGTAAAAAATGCCGTTATGCAACAAAAAGCAAAAGACTATATGACTGATCTATTTGAAAAGGCAGATCCTCAGTCAACTTACACTGAAAAATTTACAGTGTGTGGGGTTGATGTAACAGATAATCCTGATGCATATAAGGTGATTGTGCCATTGTCTGAAAATATAAAGAATAAATTAGACGAAATTGTTCGTGAAAACTTGGAACAGCAGGGACACGTATCGAAAACGGACATGAAATTGACTGAAAAACGCATTGCCTATCAAACGGAATATCTAAATTCGTTAAAGCAAGAAGATAGACCAGCGGCATTATGGTCAATTGGTGCGTATTTGAGTACAAAGACGGATGTATTTGAAGCAAAAATAAGGCAATTAGACCCGAAATGGGATTGGGGTCGACCGGTTAAAGAAGAAGTGTTAGACCAAGTTTTTGGAAACAAGTTGGATATTTCAATATAAGTTGGGTACGTAAAGGGGTAAAATGTAAAGCGAAATTTTGTATGCTATGGATAGTATAGAAGATATGAGGATAGTAAAAATAAGGCTATTTTGGTTTGGAGGTAGGTATGGACAAACAATATAAAACGGGCATTTTGATCACAATACTAGGTGCAATCTGTTGGGGATTTTCTGGCTGTTTTGCTCAGTATTTATTCGACGTAAAGAGAATAAGTGCAGAGTGGTTGGTGAGTATCCGTCTTATTTTTGCGGGCATCATATTGATTTGTATGGGGTTTGCTTCTCAAAAAGGTGAATTGTTGGCGGTGTTTAAAGACAAAGTGGATTTGAGGCAGCTTTTGTATTTTTCTATTTTTGGTATGCTTTTGGTACAATACACATCATTTTCGGCAATTGAATATTCCAATGCAGGTACGGCGATGGTATTGCAATCTTTAAACCCTATGGTTATACTGGTGGTGGTTTGTGTAAAAGAGATGCGTCCACCCAGTAAGCTAGAAGTGGTTGCCATGACGATTGCGTTAGTTGGTATTTTTTTACTAAGCACGCGAGGGAATATACATAATATGATTTTGACAAATCGAGCGTTGTTTTTAGGATTAGCTTCTGCTGTGTTTGTTGCGGTATATAACTTGTTATCTGTAAGGATACTTAAAAAATATGGCACATACGCCATTGTTGGGTTTGGTATGTTGTTTGCTGGGCTGATTATGGCGGCGATTACACCCCCTTGGAGATATGAAATTGTATGGGATACGGGGACAATTTGGGCAGTGGCAGGGGTTACGCTGATTGGTACGGCGATTGCTTTTTCTTTATATTTGAAAGGGGTTAGCATGGTTGGGTCGTTTATGGGAAGCCTTTTGTCGGGGGTTGAGCCTGTGACAACAATTATTGTATCAATTTTATTTTTGGGTTCGGAATTTCATCCGATTGAATTGGTCGGTGCGGTTATGATCTTAGGTACGGTTTTCGTATTGTCTTATTATTCGGGTAAAGAAGATGAAAACATATCGTCTGATGAAGTCGAAGTAAACGAAATATAAAAAATCTATATAAAAAGCCCCATTGCCACTTCTTACAACAAACAGTCTGTAGAGGGCAAAGGGGCTTTTTTTGTTATCAAACTTTGTAAAGCAGTGGTAAAGAAAAAATCATTTTTTATTTTTGGTTGCAAGAAGATGGCGTTGCCGCAGAGGACGCGGGGGGTACTGCGGGACGGTCATAGTATGGACTTTTTTCGGACGTGGAAAGGGGAACGCCATAAGCCAAACAGACTTTTTTTGAAAAAATATCTAAGGTTAGGGCAGCCTTTCCGGCTGAAAACATAATACGGTTATCAATATGGTGTGCTGCTGCGACAGAAACGGCAGAACCTATAGCGATACCTAAGTCTCCAACGGCGAAAGCACAATGTGCACCACTTTTGTTTGCACCAAAGCAGTCATTGCAACCACAGTAACCACAGTGTGGTAGTCCGCGGTAAGTATCTTGTGCACCAAAGAGAACAACACAGGCAGATAAATCAACATTATCTGCATCCCTTAGGTAAAAAGGTTGGCGTGTTTCTTCTCCGATTTTTCGCATTGCTGCTGAGAGAGCATCTTTATCAGAACCGTCAAGAATGAAAGTTTCCATGCTATCA
>JBKEAS010000205.1:0-4954 GCA_047972635.1 Anaerotignum sp. | reverse complement strand
TGTTCGTCAAGGTCATATAGATCCATAAACTTATTTGCCTGTAGCTGTGTTATGGTCGCAGTTTGCAAGTCCGCACCTTGCTTGATTGTGTTGTATTTTGAAAGCATTTCTTCCTCAGCACAAACCCAGCCAATACGGAAACCAGGAACCATAATCTTTGAGAATGAACCCAAAAAGACTACCAAACCTTTTTTGTCCAAAGATCTCAAAGAAGGTAGTGTTTCGTTTTCAAAACGCAATTCGCCGTATGGATTATCTTCAATAACAGGAATTTCATATTTTTCAACAATCACCATAAATTTCTTTCTTCTTTCCAAGGACCATGTGCGTCCTGTTGGATGTTGGAAATCAGGAATAACGTAATTCATTTTTACATTGTCGGTTGTTGCAAGAATTTTTTCCAATTCTTCCATAATCATGCCGCCATCGTCTGTTGGCACCTCCATAAATGTAGGTTCGCAAGCCTTAAACGCATTGATAGCGCCCAGGTAAGATGGGCTTTCCATCAAAACCACATCGCCCTCATCCACAAATACTCTTGCAGAAAAGTCCAATCCCTGCTGAGAGCCACTTGTAATCAAAACTTGGTCTACACTGGCATCAATTAGGTTTTTGTCTTTCATTCTTTTTACAATCTTTTCTCTTAGCTGAAGCAAGCCGTCTGTCGAGGAATATTGACAGGCAACCGAGCCCATTTCTTCCATAACCGCAATGCCCGCCTGTTTCAATTCTTCTACAGGAAACAATTCCGGTGCAGGCAAGCCTCCTGCAAAAGAAATAATATCTGGTCTAGCAATCAGCTTTAAAAGATCACCTATATCTGAACTGTCCAAAAGATCTAGCCTTTTTGAATAACGTACCATAGTTTCCATACCCCTTTCACATTGGTTCTTCACCCTTATAATTGTACTTTTATAAAAACATATGTCTATTAAGCCACAAAATAAGCTATCTGTCAATGATACAAAATTTTTATGTGTTAAAATAAATACAGTTATACTATCTATTTTTCACACCTACCCCTTCCAATTACGATCATGACTTTATAAAAAACCATACAAATCATTTACTTTTCCTCTTCAACTTCTAAAAACAATAACAAACCAACGAAATTATGACAAATTCCCATCATTTTTTGGTATAAATTTTGTTCAAAATCTTTTTTCTAAAATATACCTAAGCAAAATATATTCATCAAAAGTTTGGTAATACTAAGTACAAATTTTAATAATAAAAACTACGCCTCGTCCATTATTTTCTTTTAGCGAACAAACTAAAAAAGATGTAAAAAATATCTTCTTTTTACTACATAATGTCAAAAAGTTTAATATATCGAATTTTTTGTTTGATTTCTATTGATATCTCGCTCAGTTGCAGTATAATAATTAAAGTTTAGCATTTATAATACAAAAGTTTAGTACCGCTAAATCATAAAAATCATGAAAGGAGTTGTTGCATATGGATATCGGGCATAAAATCAAACAGCTTCGTGTGCAAAAAGGCCTAACTTTAGAAGAACTGGCAAGTCGCAGCGAACTAACAAAAGGTTTTTTGTCTCAGATGGAAAGAAACCTAACGTCTCCTTCCATTGCAACCTTAAATGATATTGTAGAAGCCTTGGGCACTACCCTATCCGAATTTTTCAAAGAAGAAAAACAAGAGAAAATCGTGTTTCATAAAGCTGATTTTTTTGTAGATGAAAAGGACTCCTGCACCGTCCATTGGATCGTCCCAAATACACAAAAAAATGAAATGGAGCCAATCTTGATTGAATTACCCCAAGGGGGCGCGTCTTTCCAAATGAACCCGCATAGTGGCGAGGAGTTTGGCTTTGTCCTAGAGGGAAGCATCATTTTAGACTGCCAAAGCGAAAGTTATCCTGTCCACAAAGGCGAAACCTTCTACCTTTCTGGCACAACAAGCCATATTTTAAAAAATGACAAAAAAACAACGGCAAAAATTCTTTGGGTTTCAACCCCACCGCTGTTCTAAAATACAGGAGGCAAAGACAACAAACATGAAAAAACTAATTCAATTTAAAAATATTGTAAAAAGCTTTGATGGTAAATTGGTTTTAAAAGGCATCCACCTAGATATTTATGAAAACGAATTTGTTACGTTGCTTGGCCCAAGTGGGTGTGGCAAAACAACGCTCTTGCGTATTTTAGGCGGATTTTTAACGCAAACCGACGGGCAGGTTCTCTTTGACGGGGAAGAAATTAGCAAAGTCCCTCCTTATAAAAGAGAAATCAATACCGTATTCCAAAAATACGCTCTGTTTCCACATATGAATGTTTATAATAATATCGCCTTTGGTTTGAAAATAAAAAAAGAACCAAAAGACATCATCGAACAAAAAGTAAAGCGTATGCTAAAACTTGTGAATTTGGAAGAATACGCCGACCGAAATGTAACCCAAATGAGCGGTGGCCAGCAACAGCGTGTTGCCATTGCCCGCGCCTTAGTAAATGAGCCAAACGTCCTTTTGTTGGATGAGCCTTTGGGCGCCTTAGATTTGAAGCTAAGAAAAGAAATGCAACAAGAACTTAAAAAAATCCAAAAAGAAGTGGGTATTACCTTTATCTATGTAACCCATGACCAAGAAGAAGCCTTAACCATGTCCGACAAAATTGTGGTTATGAACGAAGGTGAGATCCAGCAAATAGGCTCACCTACCGATATCTATAACGAGCCTGTCAATCAATTTGTTGCAAATTTTATTGGTGAAAGCAATATCATTGATGGCGTTATGCTAGAAGATTATCTTGTTATGTTTGAAGATAAAAAATTCAAATGTGTCGATTTTGGCTTCTCTCCTAATGAAAAAGTGGATGTTGTCATCCGCCCCGAAGATTTGGATATTGTGCCAAGGGCAGAGGGTAAACTTAAAGGCTTTGTAAAGTCCGTCTTGTTTAAAGGTGTTCATTACGAAACAATCGTAGAGACAAAGGTTGGTACTTCTATCACGGTAAAAATGATTGTCTCAAAGCATCAACCTGTGCATAACCAAAGCGCAAACGAAAAAATGTCCGCAAGCGATTTTTACCTTGACGTGGACGACGTAGACGAATTAGACGAAGCAACCATCGTTGCCCGTGCCAACGCACAAGCTTGGGATCCGGAAACAGATGATTATATTTCCATAAAAGATATCTCCTATACCATAAAAAAAGAAAACGGTAGCTATCCTGTAACCTTCTCTACCGCTGCAGGTACTTCAATTACAGTAAAAATGATTGTAAAAGATGAAAACCGTATTGTAAATAAAGAATATCAAGAAGAATTTTTCGCCGTAAACTTCTTTAAAGATGCTGACGAAATCCATGAATCCATCGCCCTTGAAACAGATTTAAAAACTTGGGCAAATGCATCAGCTTGGAGTTTGGAAGATGGCACTTCGGTTGAAATCACCACCGTAAAATATGACTTTGACCCAGAAACCGTAACACCCGGTGTGTATGAAGTAACCTTTGCTACAGAAGGCTACGAATATAAAATAGATACCACCGACCGCTACGAAATTGGCGACGAAGTAGGTCTTTCTTTCCAACCAGAAGATATCCATATCATGACAAAAGAAAACTGAAGGGGGGATATTCGGTGAAACAATTTCGGACTATGGTTTTCCCCTATATTGTTTGGATGGCAATTATGATTATCATCCCTATGTTGCTGATTATGCTCTATGCCTTCACTGACAAAGGAAACAACGTGGCAACCATACATTTTACACTTGATAATTTCGCACGCTTCTTTCAAGATAGCATCTTTCTTAGCGTGCTAAAACGCTCCTTGTATATTGCTATTTTAACCACTGCCATTTGTGTCTTTTTAGGCTATCCCGTGGCATATGTCATTGCCAACCGCAGTGAACAAAATAAAATGTTCTGGATTTTATTAATCACCCTGCCAACATGGATCAATATGCTTGTACGAACCTATGCTTGGATGGGCATTTTGCAAGATGAAGGTGTCATTAATAGCTTCCTTGGGCTTTTTGGCATCGGTCCAGTCACCATGATACACACAACCTTTGCTGTTGTGTTGGGTATGGTTTATAATTTCATTCCTTTTATGATTTTACAAATCTATACCTCACTAACTAAAATGGATAAGAGCTTTTTGGAGGCAGCAAGCGATCTTGGAGCAAACAAAGCACAATCTTTTTTAAGGGTTACGCTGCCCTTGTCTCTGCCAGGTGTGATTAGCGGAATTACACTGGTATTTTTGCCTGCTGTATCTAGCTTCTTTATCCCAAAACTTTTGGGTGGCGGACAATATGTATTAATCGGTAATGTCATTGAAACCGAGTTTTTAAACTCAGGCGATTGGAATTTTGGTAGCGCCATTTCTTTGATTATGGCAGTGACCATTATGATTTCCATGTATATCACCAAAAAAATAGATACAGACCCTACTACAAGCGGAAGGGAGGGTAACTGATGGAAAATAATAAAACAAGCCTGTTCTCTAAAATCCTACTTGGGCTTACTGCATTGTTTTTTTACGCACCAATTTTTTATATCATTTTGTTTTCCTTCAATAGCTCTCGTTCTCTAACCAATTTTGAAGGGTTCTCTCTACGTTGGTATGAAAAAATGTTCGCCGACTCTACCATGATGGAAGCAGTGGGCTATACCGTAATCATTGCCCTTTTGGCAACTGTAATCTCTACCATTGTTGGCACACTAACCGCAATCGGTCTGTCAAAATCAAGAAAGCTTATGCGTGTCATCGTAGAGCAAGTCAACAACTTGCCAATTTTAAACCCAGAAATTGTGACTGCAATCGGATTGCTTATGTTTTTTAGTGCTTTGGGCATAAAAAAAGGGTTTCTTACCTTATTGCTCGCCCATATTATGTTCTGTATCCCTTATGTTGTTTTAAGCATCATGCCAAAATTGCGTTCCTTAGACCCAAACTTAGCAGATGCAGCACTAGATCTTGGGGCAAC
>JBKEAS010000193.1:0-4235 GCA_047972635.1 Anaerotignum sp. | reverse complement strand
TAACGGGGCGAATTCCCGCCTTTTTGCAAAGTGCAACCGCATTGGCAGCTTCCGCCCTTGGCGGATCAATCATTCCTGCAAGTCCTGCAAAAACCATCTCCCCTTCTATCTTATCCACTTTACTCATGTCTGGCTTGTCTGCCCATTCTCGAAAAGCAACCGCAACCACCCGCAATGCTCCTGCTGCCATTTCGCCATTTTGCATCCAGGCTTTGCTTTTTTTATTTCCATCAAAGGTAACTTGTGCGTGTCCTTCCAAGCACCGACTGCAACGATCAAATAAAATATCCGGTGCACCTTTGGTGACAGTCATCCATGACCCATCTCCCATAGAGTGTAATGTTGTCATCATTTTTCGTTCCGAAGAAAACGGAATTTCTCCCTCTCTTGGCATTTCTTTTGAAACATCCTCAATCCGAATACCACCTTCCTCGGCAGCCTCTGCCAATGCCCGTTCGGTAGGTTCCCCAACCAATTTACCCCCTTCCCTACGGCAGTCGTTGCAAAGGGCAAATAAAGTCAGTATAAGCTGTCTTTTCTCCTCATCCTTTTGTTTCCCGTAATCAGAAATTTTAACAACCTTCATCTTGTTTTGTGTTAGCGTACCTGTTTTGTCCGAACAAATAACAGCAGCACTGCCTAAGGTTTCTACCGCCGGCAAACGACGAATAATGGTATTTTTCTTAGACATCCTCTGCATCCCTATCGCCAATACAATCGTTACAATCGCCGGCAATCCTTCTGGAATTGCCGCCACAGCCAAACTTACAGCCGTCATAAACATCGTAAAGGGCGGTTCCTGACGCATTAGCCCCATGGCAAAAATAATTGCACAAATCACCAATGCACCAATCCCTAAGCTTTTACCTGTTTGTCCAAGTTTTTTCTGCAATGGCGTTTCTTGATCCTCTTGCTCCGCCAAAAGATTGGCAATACGTCCAATTTCTGTATCCATGCCTGTTGCTGTGGCAATGGCACGTCCACTTCCACCCAAAACAAAACTCCCCGATAGAACCATATTTTTCCGATCTCCCAAAGCTGTTTCAGCAGGATAAGTGCGCAATTCTTTCTCAACAGCCAAGGACTCACCTGTGATTGCGCTTTCCTCGCTCTTTAGTCCACGACTTTGTATCACTCGCCCGTCTGCACATATGTACCCACCTGTTTCTAAAATCATAATATCCCCAACAACCACATCTTCCGAAGGAATTTCTGTCCTTATACCACTTCTTAGCACCACCGCCTTTGGTGCGGACATCTTCTTTAAGGCCTCCAAAGCCTTCTGTGCCTTACTTTCTTGAATGACCCCCAAAAGTGCATTTAAGACAATGATTGCAATAATAATAATTGAATCAATAAAATCCTTTTCTCCATTTAACCAGGATACACCAAAAGAAATTAGCGCTGCCGCAATTAATAATATAACCATAAAATCATTAAACTGTGCAAAAAACCTGCTGACAATCCCAGTCTCTGCTGCTTCGTCTTGAAGAAGGTTTTTCCCATTTTCCATCAATCGCCTTCTGCTCTCCTCTATAGAAAGCCCATTTTCCAACGAAGTGCCCAACGATTGTTCCACTTCCTTTGTCCCTTCATTCCACCACTTCATACGCTCACATCCATCCTTTGTATTTTTTTTTACTTTGTCCTCTTTTTCATATCTATGCGTCCATGCCCAAAAAAATGCCACTTGCATACTATAAAATCAGGAGGTGTTTCCTTATGTTGTTTTGTTTGTTGCTTGCCTTCTCCCTTAGCGTAGACGCTCTGGGAATTGGCATCTCTTATGGATTGCGTCATATCACTTTTCCAACCACATCTCGTATAATATTGACGTTTCAAACTTATTTGATAATAGAAGGCTTTATTTTAGTAGGTCATATGCTTGCACTTTTTCTTCCTACCACCATAGGCGAGACTTTAGCTTCCTACTTTTTGCTTCTATTTGGTTTATGGCTTTGCTTACAATGTTTCCGGAAGGCAAAAGAACCGCCCTCGCCTCTGGCGGCGGTTCAAAAGCCCTCCTCGTGTGATAAAGATTTGTCCCAAACGCTAGAACCCAAGGAATCCCTCCTACTTGGTTTTATCCTCTCCCTAGATTCGTTGGGCGTTGGCATTAGTGCTTCTGCCTCGGGTATGGAAATCTCTTTACTTCCTGTGTTTGCGGCATTTTTTCAGGTAAGCTTCCTCACATTTGGTGCCTACCTTGGCCAAAAACTAAATCCAAAAGCTTGCATCCATGAAAATATCTGGACCGCCATTTCTGGTGGTATCCTTATCCTAATCGCACTCATACACCTATTTTTATAAACTCAAATGGATATCTACAAAAATGAAATGGTTCCCATCCCTCGAAAATCATGTTATACTTTTAAAAAAGTTATACTTTAACAAAAACGGAGGCGATGGTTATCTTTACATCTTTTAATAGTATCCCCCTTTATACCGCCCATTCTTTGGCGGAACAGGCAAACTTACGCGAATTATTAGAACAACTAGACATTGATTATTCTGTATCCATGGTTGATATCAATGCACCAAAAGGGTTTTATCCGGCAATTTCGCCCGAACTTTTATTAACACAATCCATTGACTATATTTTTTATGTGCATAAAAAAGACTTCGAAAAGGCCGAAGCATATCTACAACAACATTGGAACTGGAATGATGAGCCCCAAAGCTAGACCTCATGCACAAAGCTTGGTTCCATACCCGCTAAAAATCAAAATAATAAAAACAACATAAAAAAGGGCTACCAAAGTAGCCCTTTTTTATCATCTAAACTTTAAGTTTCACTTCTATATCAATCAAAATCTGCTTTCTTAAAAAAATATCCCAGAAAGCGAATAAGCACCCTTGCTAAAAAACAATCTAACATTTCTCCCTACATTCTAAAATCCGCTCTACCAAGGCTTTTTTATCTTCTTCACTCTGAAAACTACCTTCCGCAGAATAGACGAGCATTTGCAAAATATCCTCTCTTGTAAAGCCCATATCATTAATACAATGGTCGTATTCTTCATCCAAATCAACATCAAACAAGGTCATATTATCCGTATTTATTGTCACTTTCATCCCTAAGTCAAACATTTTTTTCATATAATGCGTGTCATACCCTTTCGTGCTTTGACAACAAACATTGCTGGTAGGACAAATTTCAAAAGTCACACCTTCTTTGATTGCCCTTTGGCATAATGCACCATCTTCAAAAATATGATGTCCATGTCCCACTCTTTTTGCCCCAAAATCCAAAGCATCGCAAACAGTTTCTGCCCCTTGGCTGTCCCCTGCATGGCAAGTAAAAGGTAACTCTAACTCCCTAGCCAAATCAAAAATAGGCGAAAAATTTGAAAGAGGCACAATCCCTTCCGCACCTGCTAAGTCTAAGGCGACAACGCCTTGTCCTAAAAATTCTTTTGTCAAACGCACCGTTTCCAAGTTCTCTTGCATATTTAAAGTTTCTTCACCAATACTCATCGCACATAAAATAATGCCTATACTGATCTCGCTATGCTCACGAAGCCCTTCTGCTCTGCCTTCCAAAACCGCCTTTATTGCGTCCTTTTGTGTCAAACCTTTTTGTGTATGAAGCTGTGGTGCAAAGCGAATTTCCGCATATGCAACACCTTTTTCAACCAGTAAAGCAACCAATTCCTTTGTCACGCGCTTTAAAGAGGCCTTGTCTTGTAAAATCTCCACAGGAATTGCAAATCTTTCTAAACATTCATTCACGTCCCGACAATCTTTCGGCACCATAATCAGCGGAATAAAACATTCCAAATCTTTGATATCTCCCATTTCGATCTTTTGTTCTTTCGCCAACTCCCACGCTGTCTTTGGCAATATGGACCCATCCAAATGTAAATGTAAATCTATCTTCGGTAACTTATATTTTCCCAAAACAAAACGCCTCCTTCGTCCATGTTAAATCATATTTCTATCATACTAGAACGCTTCACCTCTTGTCAAAACAGTTTCAAAAAAACCTTCTACCTCATAAAAAGAGTTAGAAGGTTTTTTAAAATTGGTTCAGACTTTAATCCTTTAGGGCATGAGCCTTGGTTGATACAATCAACCATGAAATAATTTTTTTGTCTGATACTTCGGCTCACAGGTCAAATGCACACCTAATTTTTGTAATACATTTTCATCTATGCTTGATAAAATAACAGAAGAATGTGCCTCTGTGCATTTTAACTTTTCCAACTGTGCCAATGCCAAATTAGCTTGCTCGT
>JBKEAS010000145.1:0-3943 GCA_047972635.1 Anaerotignum sp. | reverse complement strand
GAACCGTGATTGTATTACGATATGGCCTAGCAAATCAAGATGTTCTAACACAACAAGAAATCGCCGAACGCTTAGGAATTTCTCGTTCTTACTCTTGTGTTATTATAGGGCTAAACAATTTTAAATCAAAGATTTTTATGCAGAGTCCTGCATAAAAACCGAACCAATCTCTGGTTCGTCCGGCAGTTCTCTTTCCGGTCTCCTCCACTTCGTGTCGCACAATAAAAAAACAGGCATACAAAAATGTATCCTGCTTTTTTATTGCTCATATATCGTTTGAAAATCCCAAAAAACTCTCACCACACCGTTGCGTTCAATTATAATCCTGTCTAAAAAAATTTCAACCATTTGCCTTGTTATCTTTTGAAATAACTCAAATGAATACTGAAGGTCACCAGCCTTCATTTTTAAATCACAATTAAAACCATTCAATTTCTCATGCTCCAAAAAAAGTGTACGTTCTATACTCTGACATTTCTTATTTTGCTCCAATTTTTTCTTAATAAATACATCTCTTGCTATCTTATCCTCGCGATACTTCTCATAAAGCCGAACTTTTAGCAATTCTATTTTTTTCAATTCTTTTTCTTGTTGTTTTATTAAATTTTCCGTTTGTTCCATATCCAGATCTAACCTTTGAGAAAAATAACTTTGCATTTCTTCATAATACAAAAACGCCAATATACCATTTATGTAAAACAAAATCAGATCTTCCAGCTCCGTTTCCATAACTTGCTCTTTGTAGCAATCAGCTTCCTCCCTCAGCATGAAAGAAGAACATCGATATGTAGCTATTTTGTTATTTTTATCTGTATTCCCAGATACTTTACGAGAAATAATATGCTTACACGCCCCACACCTTATTTTTTTTGAAAATGGATGCTTTTCTACTTTTCTTGTTTCGTAAGATCTAAATGTTGCATTTACCGTTTCAAAAATTTCTTTTTTTATAATTGCTTCATGCGTATCGGGAACAATAATCCAATCTTCTTTGGATACTTTTTTGCTTTTCCTACTCCCCACCGAAACTGGCTTTTCTTTCCCGTACACCCCATCTCCAATATATCTTTGATCTTTTAAAATTTTAGAAATAACAGAAGGATGCCATAGTGTTTTTTCGCTTACCAAGTGACAGGCAAAGTTTTCATTTCTGCTTTTCCGAAGCATAAAAGGACTAGGTATCTTTTCTTCATTTAGGGTGTGGGCAATCTCTACTTTTGAGATACCTCTTTCTGCCATATCAAAAATCCGTTCTACAACCAAAGCTGCTTCTTGGTCTATAAGTAGTTTTTTTTCTTTTGATTTACGATACCCATAGGGTGCAAACGCCGCTATCATCTCGCCTTGTTTTGCCTTTGCGTGCCTAACACTAGTGATTTTTTCTGACAAGTCTTTACTATAAAAGTCGCACATCAAATTTTGAAACGACATAGATAAAAATTCCTGATGAAACATAGCTATTTTACTATCAAAACCATCATTAACCGAAACAAAGCGTGTCCCCCAAATAGGAAAAAAATATTCCAAATACCTTCCAACCTCAATATAGTTACGCCCAAAACGAGAAAAATCCTTTACGATCACACATTCGATTTCGTGTTTTTGTGCCTCCAATAACATTTGTATTACCGCTGGTCGGTCAAAATTCGTCCCACTATACCCATCATCGCAAAACTCCACTATCTCATAAAAGAAAAATGCATCATTTTTTGAAATATAGTCATAAATCAGCGCCCTTTGCCCTTTTATGCTATTGCTTTCCGACACAGTTCCATCTTCATCTGACAAACGCAGATATATACCAATTTTTTTCACATTTCACCCCTGCAATCCATCATATCATTTAATGCTGTACGCAGTTCATATATCACTTCACCGTTCTGCAACCAAACTTTTACAAAAAACAGTTTTATCCTCCATCTGTAATCTTCTTACTATCCTCTTTGCAAGGTTTGAACTTTATAAAAAATTTCTTCATCAATAATTGGCTCATGCGTATGCTTAATTATGTTCCAACACGAAGGATGTATCTTTTCAAAAACCCCTCCTTGGTATAGCCACTTTTGTGTTTTACGTTCCACCAAACAACCCAAATAACACGGATTTTGTAAGATATTTACGATCGTTGACCCATGCCAAGTAGACTCTTTTTTTCCGTCGGCATATCCCAAGAAATAACGATAGTTTCGCAAAGTTAGTACCTTCATGTCATTTAATTTTTTAGCAATCAAACTTGGCCCCATTCCTTCTAATCGCCAATGAAAAATCAATCTAATCACTTCACTTTGTTCCGTATGAATTTCTAATTGATACTTATCTTTTTGACTTACCACATAGCCATAGGGTGGTATCCTATTCATAAACTTTCCACTTTTTTTCTTTATATCAATGGCACTGCTAACTTTTCTAGAAATATCTTTGGCATAATTTTCGTGCAAAATCCCTTTTAGAGAAAGCAACAAAGCGTCATTTCCATCAACCAAATTACTATCAAAATCATCGTTTACAGAGAGAAATCGAACACCGAGATAAGGGAATACGTACTCCAGATAATATCCTGTTTCAAGATAATTTCGACCAAAACGAGATAGGTCTTTCACAATAACACAATTTATGTTTCCTTCTCTTATATCCTCCATCAATCTAGAAAATGCAGGACGGTTAAAATTCGTACCCGTTTGTCCTTGATCAATATAGGCCTCCACAAAATGAAGATCATGATATTCTTCCAATTTTTTTTTACAAATCATGATTTGGTTTTCCACAGACATATTTGTGTCCTCTTTATTATCCACAGAAATCCTCGCATAAATCGCCACGCGATATACACTTCTTTCTGTCTCTTGTTGTATGTGAAGTTGCATATGCTTTCTACTCTTTCTAGCCATATATCACCTCGCCCAACTAAAATGTAGTATCTAACATAAAACCCTTATCGTTTATTTCAAATATTCATTCCTATATTTTAAATAAATCCTAATTTTATTGTTATCATAAACCACTATTTTTTCTATAAATAAGATAAAAGCCATCCTATCCAATTTCAATTCCAAGGCTTGCTTCACAAAGGGCTTTTCTACATCAACCTTGTTTGTTTTGATTACCATTACATCAATCACTTCTTCTATTTCTCTGCATAAATTTTCGTAATACGCTTTCCCATTCAAATACTCCACCTTTGTAAACAAACCATCCTTATAATCCTGATATAAAAACTCCTTCAGTTTAGTATGTTTTTCAAGCTCATTTCTTTTGACGACTATTTGATTTTCTATCATTTTATTCTGTTCATTCATACTTACGCCACCATGAAAATCCGTCTTTCTTTGTCCAAAAATCTGTATTTGATTATTTAAAAAACCAAAAACGGCATCTTCTACAAAACTTTCTTTTATTCGATGCACACTACACTCATTTTTAAATTCTTTATTTTTAGAACAAATGTAATATACATATCTCTTATCACGTGCATATACTGTTTTCCGTACCATGTTACTCCCACAATCGCCACATTTTAGTAAACCAGAAAGCAAATAAACTTTTTTATTTATAGGGGCAGTCCTTGTATCTTGTAACATAATTTCTTGCACTACATTATAGTCCTCTTTTGAAATAATCGCTTGATGCGTATTTTCAACACGTGCCCACGTATTCTTGGGCTTTTTTTCTCTTTTTTTTATCTTATAACTCAATGTAAATTCTTTCCCCTGTACCATAACGCCTGTGTAAATTTCATTCTTTAATATACGTTCAATCGCCACAGCAGACCATTTCACCATAGGGTTTAGCTGAAATGGGGTTGTATAGTTTGTTTCTCGCATCTGCTTATGCGGCAAGGGCGCCAGAATACCACAATGGTTCAAATACTCTGCAATAAATCTATTATGATATCCTGCAAGACGCATAGAAAATATCACTTTTATCGTTTGTGCTGCTAACTCAT
>JBKEAS010000122.1:0-3315 GCA_047972635.1 Anaerotignum sp. | reverse complement strand
CTGAAAAAATTGCCACGTTAGAACAGCAGGTGGCAGAAAATTTTGATAAGTATCAAAGATGCTTGGCGGAATTTGATAATTTTAGAAAACGTACGGCAAAAGAAAAAGCAAGTATGTACGACGATGGTGTAGGGAACACGGTAGAAAAGCTTTTGATGGTGGTTGATAATTTAGAAAGAGCTGTTTCTGCACAAGAAAGCAAGGCAGACGCCGAGGACGCTTTCTTTAAAGGTGTGAAAATGACACTGACACAATTCCAAGATGTTTTGCGCAGTTTGGGCATAGAAGAAATTATAAGCCTTGGGGAACAGTTTGATCCCAACCTGCATGCGGCAGTTGCACATGAGGATGATGAAAACTACGGTGAAAACGAAATTATTTTGGAAATGTTAAAGGGTTATAAATATAAAGACAAAGTTCTTCGTCATAGCATGGTGAAGGTAGCAAATTAAGAAAACAAATTTTTATATATTTTAGGAGGAAAAAATTATGGGAAAAATTATTGGTATTGACTTAGGCACAACCAACTCTTGTGTGGCAGTTATGGAAGGCGGTCAGCCTGTTGTTATCGTAAATAGTGATGGTGCAAGAACAACACCTTCTATCGTTGGTTTTGCAAAAAATGGTGAAAGATTGATTGGCGACGCAGCAAAACGTCAGGCAATCACAAACCCAGACAACACAATTAGTTCCATTAAAAGAAAAATGGGCGAAAACTACAAAGTAAACATTGAGGATAAGAGTTATTCTCCTCAGGAAATTTCTGCTATGGTTTTACAAAAATTAAAGGCTGATGCAGAAAGCTATTTGGGCGAAACAGTTTCTGAGGCTGTTATTACTGTTCCAGCATACTTCAACGATGCACAAAGACAGGCAACAAAAGATGCGGGTCGTATTGCCGGCTTAGAAGTAAAACGTATCATAAACGAGCCAACATCTGCTGCTTTGGCATATGGCTTGGATAACGAAAATGAACAAAAAATCATGGTTTATGACTTGGGAGGCGGTACATTTGACGTTTCTGTGATTGAAATTGGCGATGGCGTTATTGAAGTTCTTTCCACAAACGGTAATACACGTTTGGGTGGCGATGATTTTGACCAGAGAGTAATCGATTTCTTGGCAGCTGAATTTAAAAAAGCGGAAGGAATGGATTTAGCAAAAGACAAAATGGCAATGCAAAGATTAAAAGAAGCTGCAGAAAAAGCGAAAAAAGAACTTTCAACAGTGACAACAACCAATATCAACTTACCTTTTATTACAATGAATCAAGATGGCCCTAAGCATTTGGATGTTACGATGAGTAGAGCAAAATTTGACGAATTGACAGCTGATTTGGTAGATGGCACATTGGGTCCTGTTCGTCAGGCAATGACAGATGCTGGCTTGAGCGCAGGCGATATTGATAAAGTGTTACTCGTTGGTGGTTCTACAAGAATTCCGGCAGTACAAGATGCAGTGAAAAAACTTACAGGTAAAGATCCTTTCAAAGGCATTAACCCTGACGAATGTGTTGCAGTTGGTGCGGCTATTCAAGGTGGTAAATTAGCCGGAGACGAGGGTGCAGGTAGTATTCTTCTTTTGGACGTAACACCTTTATCTTTGGGTATTGAAACCTTGGGCGGTGTAGCGACAAAGCTTATTGATAGAAATACAACAATCCCTACAAACAAAAAACAGGTTTTCTCTACAGCAGAGGATAATCAAACAGCAGTAGATATCCATGTTGTTCAGGGTGAAAGACCTTTGGTAAAAGACAACAAGACTTTGGGTCGTTTTAAATTGGATGGCATTGCACCGGCAAGACGTGGCGTTCCTCAGGTTGAGGTTATTTTTGACATCGATGCAAACGGTATTGTAAACGTATCTGCAAAGGATTTGGGTACAGGTAAAGAACAAAAAATTACAATTACAGCAGGCTCTAATTTAAGCGATGAAGAAATTGACAAGGCTGTAAAAGAAGCAGAACAGTTCGCAGAAGATGACAGAAAGAGAAAAGATGCGATTGATGCGAAAAATGAAGCGGACTCCTTGATCTTCCAGACTGAAAAGACATTGGGAGAATTGGAAGGCAAGATTGGCGAGGACGAAAAGGATGCAGTTGAAGCAGAACTAAATAAATTGAAAGATTTATCTAAAGATATGAACCCAGAAACTATGACAGAAGCAGACGTTGAAAACGTAAAGGCAGCAACAGAAGCTTTGACTCAGGAGTTCTACAAAATTTCCGAAAAACTATATCAGCAGGCACAGGGCGAAGCGGCAGAAGGCGGAGACCCAAATGTTGTTGACGGTGAAGGAAAAGAATTGTAAAATATAATGGTTGCGCATAGCAAGGGCGGGTTATCCGCCCCTGCTTTTGCTTTTTAAGCTTGAAAGAATAAAGGTGGTGAGGAAGTTGGCAGATAAAAGAGATTATTATGAAATATTGGGGGCTAGTAAAGGTGCTTCCGAGGCTGAATTAAAAAAATCTTATCGTAAGATGGCGATGAAGTATCATCCGGATCAAAATCCTGATAATAAAGACGCAGAAGCGAAATTTAAAGAAGTCAACGAGGCTTATGAAGTTTTGAGTGATTCGGAGAAAAGAGCACAGTATGATCAGTTTGGGCACGCAGCTTTTGAACAAGGCGGTGGTGGCGGTTATGGTCAGGGCTTTGATATGGGCGATTTAGGCGATATTTTCGGAAGTATGTTTGGTTTCGGTGGTTTTGGCGGTGGCGGCGGTTCTCGTAGAAATGGTCCAAGACGTGGAAACGACGTGAATGTGAACATTCAGCTTACTTTTGAGGAGGCTGCTTTTGGTTGCACGAAAGAAATTTCTATTGGCATATTAGATGAATGTGAAACTTGCCAAGGTACGGGTGCAAAGACTGGCACACATCCGGAGAGCTGTCCAAAATGTAGTGGTACTGGACAGGAAAGATACGTACAACAATCTATGTTTGGTGCGGTTACTTCTGTTCGTACCTGTTCTCAGTGTCATGGAACCGGGAAGATTGTAAAAGATCCTTGCAACACTTGTAAGGGTGCTGGAAAAATAAGAAAAACAAAGAAATATGAAGTGAACATTCCTAAGGGCATTGACAATGGTCAAACCATCCGATTGGCAAACAAGGGTGAAGTTGGCGATAACGGTGGCGGTTACGGAGATTTGCTGGTAACGGTATATGTGCAGCCTGACCGTGTATTTATTAGAAAAGGCTTTGATGTTTATTGTGATGTACCTATTTCTTTTGTTCAAGCGGCTTTGGGTGGCGAGATTGTCATTAAAACCATTGACGGTGAGCAAAAATATAGCGTGAAGCCCGGCAC
>JBKEAS010000109.1:0-17915 GCA_047972635.1 Anaerotignum sp. | reverse complement strand
AGGGAGAAGATGTGCTTTGTATCTGCACCCTTTAGTTCACCGATAGATCCAAAGGAGAAAAAGAATAACAAAATTGCACCGCAAAGCATACTATAGGTAACAATTTCCAAAGGAGAATATTTTTTTTGTGAGAGTTTTCTGCTAAGAATATTGTAACCACAAAATACAATTGAAGCCAAAAGTGTCCAGAGTAGACCAATATTTATGGAAAAAATACCATCCCATAGGAGCAGAATTAAAACGCCTATAAAAGCTGTGAAAATAGATAGCCAGCCAAAAGGTCGTATGGTTTCGTTGTAAAGTTTCGTACCTAAGATTGCAGTTAAAATAGGAGTTATGGACATTACCACACTAGATGTGGCAGAGGTAATTGTCTGAATACCTGTATTAAAAGCAAGCAAATAGATTGTAAAACCCAAACCGCCTGAAAGAAAAAACCAAGGAATATCTTTTTGTTTTGGCTTTTTTATATGCATACATTTGCCAATGATAAGGAGGAAAAAGGCAGCGAGGCTACAGCGTAGAAATCCCAAAGTGTTTGAGGAAAACTGCTCTTGTGCTATTTTTGTAATAGGGAAAGCAGATGCCCAAAAAAATACGGTTAGAAATGAGAGTGTAAATACTTTTCTTTTGTTTGTCATAAATGGTTCCTCCTAAAATAATATCTCTTTACTATAACATTTTTGTAGTAGAAAACAAAGTGTTATGGTGTGATTTTATTTAGATTAGGATAATTATGATGAATACTGTTTTTATATTTCGAAACAAGTATGATTTTTAGGTTTTATATTCGTAAAGAGACAGGAAGAATGATTGCTTTTTGAAATGAGGTATGTTATAATGGCAAAGATATTTTTATTTTGAACATCATTTTACGCTACTGTGGCTCAATGGTAGAGCATCTCACTCGTAATGAGAAGGTTGTGGGTTCGATTCCCACCAGTAGCTTAAAAACCTCTAACTTACGGTTAGAGGTTTTTTGTTCTTTGTTTAATAGCAGATACTTTGTGTTTGAGAATACAAGCAATGATTATGTTTTGAATGTGTTTGTGGCACTGTGCTTAAAGAATATTTTATGATTTATTTATTGTTTATCAGATTTATTATATCTATTAGAGTAGGACTCACTTTGTGTGGGTCCTTTTTATTTGGTTTGTGATCGTTTTATAAGGTTATGGGTGAGAGTAATGATGTTTATCATTTGCAAATTTCAGAAAAGTGCTGTTTGCATAAAGCAGGGCATGAGGCTTACCCTGCTTTATCGACCAGACTGTAGTGGATGATGATGTCCTGACACTTCTGGTCATCTACCACCTTGCGTTCTCAGATTTCGATGTATTTGATGAGCTCCAACAGCATTTCTCGGTCAAGCTGTTCAGTGGCAATATACTTCTTGATGCTCTGGAGGTACTGCTCAATATCACGCTCATCCTGTGCTGTGTCGGCAAGGCTCTTTTTCGGCTCCTGTACCAGAGACTGCTTCTCCACACGTTCCGCTTCATACTTGGTCAGCAGATTTTTGAACATGGCTTCGGGAACGGTTCTCAGCACCAGCTCCGCAAGCGGTTTCAGGTAGATGGTGTGAGCTAAGCAAGCACCCGCCCCACTTCGTGTGTAATTACCGCACAGGTAAGAAACGTATTTGACAAAGCTTTTTTTGGGATAATTGTGGGTTTCCTGCGTGTACCTCATGGCAAAGCCGCAATCCATGCATTTCAGCAGACCACCGAACAAAGTGATTTCATTATCCTTGGTGGGGCGGGGCTTGTAGTTTCTGGCGGCTATCTCCTGACAGGCGTTTCATGCGTATTTTCTACCTTGTCAATGTGGATGGCAATCTGAACCTCATAACCCTCAAACCGTCAGTCATAGGCATCATCTCCTTCGTAAAAGACTAATCAATATAATATATAATAATTTTAATATTAAGTCGTTTTGACGAGGTGACAAAGAATGCGTTACACATACAAAGTTTGGGTTGCGGATGGCAACAAGCATTTTGAATATGGAAATGAGCAGAAAAAGAAAAAAGACCTGCCCTTTGGGACAAGCTGATGGAGCTGCTCTATTTGGATGTTTGGGCATTTGGCGAGTTGGCTCACTTCTATAACAAAGGATGAAGCTCTTATGATTCGGCGAAAAAACAAAAAAACAGTACCCCTTGAGGATTGGAACGCATTTGTATCAACATCGAATAGCGATATGGATTATAACGAATTAGTTGGTCTTTTCATGCGTATACCTGAAACATATCGTGCAGTGCTTGAAATGAAATTATTGTCAAACGATACAGATCGCGAAATTGCGCAACATTTAGACATCACTGAAACTGTTGCATACACGTGGCCAGTTGCCGACTCATTATCAACTGAAATAGAATATAGAGACGAAGGGGGACTTAAATATGTACAGGCTCAAACTGGTTATGCAGATGCAAGCGGCGTCTATGAAGATGTAAGTTACTGGACAATCTATATTGAAAATGTAGAGCTTGGAGATGTTGAAAACTATATAGCTCAGTTGAAATCATATGGCTGTTCGTACTTTAGCTTTGATGAATCTGAGGAAGAGCCTAATGTCGAATTTGTATGGCCTGGATATTTTATGTGGGATGGTGGTTCAGCAAAAAAATATCGTTAAAATTTATTTATACGAAGCAAAACAAGAAATGGAAAACTCGGAAACTAACGAAACGTTCTATTACAATTTGCGTCTGGAATTATTAGATAAATAATATATGGAAATCATATTAATTGGCAGGCAACAAAATTAATTAATTTTATACCTTATGTATTGAATTAATATGTATATGTTTTCCTGATAATACCGCCTACAGGCCTGCTGCTTTATTCTTATACCATTCTTTATGAAAACATCTCAAAAGTAGGATATGCACAATGTAAAATGTCCATTTATACAATGTGGGTAAGATGATTTTTGGAGGGGTCAGCATGGGGTATTACTTGGTTGAGGGCGGAAAACCTATTGGCGGAGAGTTTTTGGTCAGAGGCAGTAAGAATGCAGTGTTACCTATTTTAGCAGCAACACTTCTTGCAGAGGATGAAGTGGTGTTAGAAAATTGTCCGCTGATTAGTGATTTTTATCAAACACTAGATATTCTAAGGTCCTTAGGCTGCACAGTGGAACTTACAGGAAGAACAGCGAGCGTAAATACCAAGCAAATTCAAGAAGTGGAAATTCGAGAGGAAACGGTGCAAAAAATGCGTTCATCTATCCTCTTTTTAGGGGCACTTTTAAGCAGAGAAAAAAGGGCTGTATTGGGGCATCCGGGAGGCTGTGCAATTGGAAAACGTCCTATTGATATTCATTTGCGCGCATTTGAGAAAATGGGAGTCAAAATTAAGGAAGAGGATGGTTTATTCAATTGTCAAGCACAGCATATTTTAGGATGTGACATTTATTTAGAGTATCCAAGTGTTGGTGCAACAGAAAATATTTTGCTTTTGGCTGTAAAGGCAGAGGGCGTTACAGTAATTCATAATGCTGCAAGAGAACCGGAAATTGTCGCTTTGGTTCATTTTTTAAGGGCGTGTGGTGCAGAAATTTATGGAGAAGGAACACCATCTATTATGATTGAGGGTGTGGAGAGACTTCATGGTGCATATTTTCCCATACCGACGGATCGAATTGAAGCGGGTACTTTGCTTTGCGCATCGGCTATGACGGGTGGTGAATTGTGCTTGTTGGGCGTTGAAAAAAGCGATGTTGAAACCACGCTAGACATCTTAGTAAAAACAGGATGCAAGGTGGGTTTTGAAGGGGAACGATTATGGATGAAGCCACCAAGGGTACTAAAGTCTAACTTTTCAGTTACAACTGGCCCTTTTCCCGCATTTTCTACGGATATGCAGCCGCTCATTATGAGTCTATTGACATTGGCAAAGGGAAATTGTATGATTAGTGAAATGGTATTTGAGGCAAGGTTTCACCATGTGGATGAGCTTCGACGTATGGGAGCAGACATTATAGTTGAAGATAATGTTGCACGAATTCGAGGGTGTCAAGGATTACATGGAGCGGAGGTTTTTGGCCGAGATTTACGGGGCGGAGCCGCACTTTTGATCGCTGCTTTAGCAGCGGAGGGCGAAAGTATAATTTATGGTTGCGAATATGTAAAGCGTGGCTATGAGAAAATCGAAGATGCTTTTTCGTTTTTAGGCGGCGCGGTACGATTTATGGAGTGAAAATGAATGTTAAAAAGTAGAAAGAAGTCTATAGATAAAAAAAGACCTATGAGTAAAAAAAAGTCTGTAGACAACATGGAATTATTGGATGAATTTGAATATTATGAAAGAGCGAGACGTAGGAAGGGAATGAACCCTAAATATGTTATTGGTTTTCTTTCGGTTGTGGTTGTTTTTGCAGGGATTTTGTTTTCTCCTATTTTTGCGGTTAAAGAAATTCGTTCGGAAGGGACAGAGCATTTTACGTCCGCCGAATTGGCAGAGATGATTTCTCTTTATCCTGGAGAAAACATTGTTCTTTTTGGGAAAAGAAAAGCAGTCAAACAATTGGAAAAAGATCCCTATATCGTGCAGGCAAGCTTGGAGAAAAATTTACCAAGTACCGTCACTATTGTGGTGGAAGAACGTAAGGCACGTGGATATGTACCATACATGGGTGCATATCTTTACATAGATGAAGAAGGACGGGTTTTGGAAACACAAACCGCATATTATGATGCTTTGCCGGTGGTAAGAGGTCTTGCATTTGATAGTTTTGTATTGGGACAGGTTCTTCCGGTGGAAAACAAAGACTCGTTGCAAATCGTTTTACAAATGTCTCAAATGATGAAAAAGTACGACCTTATTGATATGGTTGTGGAAATTGATGTGTCAGATCCAAATGACATTTATGCATATGTAAACAAGGTGAAAATCAGATTGGGCGATATGAAAGATGCCGATCAAAAAATTCGTATTATGGGTGAGATTATGAGGTCAGTTCCTAAGGAAGATAGAGGAACGCTTGATCTAAGAGATCTTAGTAAACCAATTGTTTTTCAATATCTCACATAAATATGCAAAAGGGGACAAATCATGAAAAAGAACCATCATTATACGGCGCTTACTTTAATTTGCATTTTTTTAGGCATAATTATTGGCGTGCAGTATAATACAGTAAAAAAGCAAAATAGCCTTACGGAAAATCGACGCCTTACAGAACTAACAGCAACATTGAAAAAAGTGCAAGAAGAAAATGCTGCTTTGCAGGCGGGATTAGATGAAAAAGAAGCCATAATCAAAGACTATGAGAGTGGACAAACTTATGGAGCGACTTATGATAATTTACAAAGTGAAAATGAACAACTTCGCCAGTTTAGTGGGCTCACAACGCTAGAAGGTAGTGGCCTTATTATAACAATGAATGATAGTAGTGTGAAAAGTGGCGGGGATCCAAATGCTTATTTGATACACGCAGAAGATATTCTTTCGGTGATCAATGAATTGAATGTGGCAGGAGCCCAGGCGATTTCGATTAATGGGCAGCGTATTGTATCGACAAGTAGTGTAAGTTGTGCGGGTTCTATTGTGATGGTTAATGGAGAGCGTGTTGCCGCACCTTTTGAAATATCAGCCATCGGTGATGGCGATATCATGCAGTCAGCCTTAAAATTCCCTGGAGGTGTTGTAGATAATTTGGCTCCTTGGGGAATTGAAATTTCCATTAGTAAGGAAGCGAGGGTTGTTGTACCGCCATACACAAAAACAGTGCTTTGGAAAGCAACGGCTTCAGAGTCGGAGGTGATTGAATGATTGTGCCGATTTTTGGGCTGATTTGCGGTGTTTTTATTGGCATTGTGAGTGGGGTTGTGATACCCTATGGTTATTCGGGATATGTGGCAATCGCGATTTTGGCTTGCTTGGATTCTTTTTTAGGAGGGATTTATGCTATTTTACAAAAGAATTTTGATTTGAAGATATTTTCCAGTGGTTTTTTTTGTAACGGAATACTTGCTGCAGGTTTTATTTGGCTAGGTAATCAGCTTAGTTTGGATCTTTCGATTGCAGTGGTAGTCGTTTTTGGATCTCGTATTTTTAATAATTTTAGTCAGATACGGAGATTTTTGTTGAATAAATTTGAAAAAAAAGATATAGTATTAAATGAGAAGGAAAAAAATAAAAAATCATGAATTCTTTCTTTTTTGTGTAGCAAGAAAGGATAATTTCGTGTATAATGAATATTATGCGTATTTTTTGATAAGTTTAGGAGGGGATTTTTTTGCTCGAGTTTGATATCCCAATGAGCAGTATGGCACAAATAAAAGTAATCGGGGTTGGTGGCGGTGGAAATAATGCTGTTGACAGAATGATTGAAGACGGTTTGGATGGTGTTGAGTTTATTTCCATCAATACAGATGGACAAGCTCTTACAAAGACTAAAACATCGACCAGAATTCAAATAGGTGAAAAATTGACCAAAGGTCTTGGTGCTGGAGGTAATCCTGAAATCGGTGAAAAGTCCGTAGATGAAACACAGGATGAAATTGCACAGGCTTTGCGTGGTTCTGATATGGTTTTCATCACAGCAGGTATGGGCGGTGGCACAGGAACAGGTGCAGCACCTAGAATTGCGGCAATCTCAAAAGAATTAGGTATTTTAACGGTTGGCGTTGTAACAAAACCCTTTAATTTTGAAGGTAAAAGAAGAATGAGTAATGCTGAAAAAGGCATTATGGAATTAAAGAAAAATGTTGATACGTTGGTTATTATTCCAAACCAAAGACTTTTGGGTATTATTGATAAAAAAACAACCCTTACCGAAGCTTTCAAAAAAGCGGATGAAATTTTACGTCAAGGTGTGCAAGGTATTGCAGATTTGATTTCAAGACCTGGTTTTATTAACTTGGACTTTGCAGATGTTCGTACGATTATGGCAAATAAGGGCGTTGCCCACATGGGTATTGGACGTGCAAGTGGTGAAAATAAGGCTGAGGTTGCAGCAAAAATGGCAATCCAAAGTCCTTTGTTGGAAACAACAATTGAAGGTGCAAAGAGTGTATTGATTAATTTTAGTGGTGATATGGACCTTGGCTTGATGGAAACAGAGGAAGCTGCTAATTTAATTAGAGAAGCGATTGATCCAGATGCAGAGATTATCTTTGGTACATCAATCAACGAAGAACTTGAGGATGAGGTTATTGTAACTGTTATTGCGACAGGTCTTGATGGTGAAAGCGTTGTGCAAGAGCCTAAAAAAACTGAAGCAGTGATAGATTCTAAAGAATACGTTGAAGAAGAAACAAAGGAAGAAGTACGTCCAAGAAGATATTCAGATTTAGACGATATGGAATCTGAAATTAAAATTCCAGACTTTTTGGCAAGAAAGAAATTCTAATACATACAAGATTAAGCAGATGGATCAACCCATCTGCTTTTTTTGTTGCCAATGTATTTGGGGCATTAAGAAAAAGTGAAAACACTATTTTGATTTTTTCTCACATAATTAAATGAAGCAAAAAGATTTTTTCCTAGAATGATACTTAACGTGGATTTAACAAAGGTGAGGTTTTTTATTTAACATTATCTATGTATACTTGGTTTGTATCTGATAATTGAATGGGAAAAAGGAGAGGTAAATCATGAAGAAAAAATTAGGCATGGGCTTTGTTTTGTTAATGTTGACAGGTGCATTGGTAGGCTGTGGTGGCCCTTCTGATAGCTCGGATAGCGTGGATAGTGCTGCGACAATCTCTGTTGTGTCAAGAGAAGATGGATCTGGTACAAGAGGTGCGTTCATTGAATTGTTTGGTGTGGAAGAAAAAAGTGAAGATGGAACAAAGATAGATTATACTACAGATGCAGCAGAGATTACGAATAGTACCGCAGTCATGATGCAGACAATTGCAGGAAATAAAGATGCGATTGGCTATATTTCCTTGGGTTCACTCAGTGATGTAGTAAAGGCAGTTGAAATTGATGGTGTGGCAGCAAATGTTGACAATATCAAAAATGGTAGTTATAAAATAGCCAGACCATTTAATATTGCTACAAAGGATGAGGTCACAGCCCAAGCACAAGATTTTTTAAACTTTATTTTGAGCGAAGAGGGCCAGGCGGTTGTTGAAGAAAATGGCTATATCAGTCAAGGTAACACAGGAGCATATGTAGCTAGTGATGTGCAGGGTAAAATCATTGTTGCAGGCTCATCTTCGGTGGCACCGGTGATGGAAAAATTAAAAGAAGCATATGCAAAGGTTAATTCAAATGTTGCAGTTGAAGTACAACAAAGTGATTCAACAACAGGTATGACTTCTACAATTGAGGGGATTTGCGACTTGGGTATGGCTTCAAGAGCGTTGAAGGATAGCGAAATTGAAAAAGGGCTTACTTCTACGGTAATTGCAATGGACGGTATTGCGGTAGTTGTAAATAAGGAAAACACTGTGAGTGGATTGTCTAGCGCACAGGTAAAAGATATTTTCACAGGGGCAGCAACAGATTGGAGTATGGTTGAGTGAGTTTAGGGTTCTGAAACTTCCAATCCTTTCGTAGTCGAGGAGGGCTTATATGAAAGAAAAGGCAATGCAATGGGTTTTCTTGGGTGCAGCTAGCATTTCTATAGTAGCAGTGTTATTAATATGTATCTTCTTATTTGCAAATGGTGTTCCGGCAATACAAGAAATTGGTGTTTTAAATTTCCTTACAGGAACCCAGTGGAAACCTTCAAATGATTTATATGGTATTTTTCCAATGATTTTAGGAAGTATCTATGTAACAGCTGGTGCGATTATCATTGGTGTGCCCATGGGGCTATTTTGTGCTATATTTTTGGCACATTTTTGCCCGAAAAAATTATATAAACTTGTAAAGCCATCAATTGAGCTTTTGGCAGGTATTCCTTCTATCGTTTACGGGTTTTTTGGATTGGTGGTACTTGTACCTATTATGCAAAATTTATTTGGTGAAAATGGAAAAGGTGTGCTTACTGCATCAGTTCTTTTGGGTATTATGATTTTACCGACGATTATTGGTGTGGCAGAAGCTGCAATTCGTGCCGTGCCAAATATGTATTATGAGGGTGCATTAGCACTTGGAATTACTCATGAAAAAAGTGTTTTTTTTACGGTGATACCCGCTGCAAAACAAGGGATTTTTGCAGGGGTCGTATTGGGTATTGGGCGTGGAATTGGTGAAACGATGGCAGTCATTATGGTTGCCGGAAATCAGGCAGTGATACCAACAGGATTATTTAGTGGTGTTAGAACTTTGACTGCGAACATTGTTATGGAAATGGGATATGCCACAGACTTGCATAGGGATGCACTTATGGGTACGGCAGTGGTTTTGTTTGTGTTTATTTTGATTATAAACCTTAGCTTCTCCTTGTTGAAAAGGAGGGAATTATAATGAAAGCAATGAATACTGTTTCGTATAAAGAAAAATTAAAAGGATATAAAAAAGATCCGATTTCTGCGTTGTTCTTACTATTGGTTGTTTTATCGGCAGTGATTACAATAGGTATTTTGATTTCTTTGGTTGTATATATTATTGTCAAAGGTGTGCCTAATATCACGCCTGAACTTTTTGCTTGGGAATATAATACAGATAATGTTTCTATGATGCCGGCGTTGATTAATACTTTAATGGTTACTTGTATTTCTTTATTTTTTGCAGTACCGATTGGTATTTTTTCTGCAATTTATTTGGTAGAGTATTCTAAAAAGGGAAATCGTTTTATCCCTATTGTTAGGCTTACAACAGAAACGCTAGCTGGAATTCCTTCTATTGTGTTTGGCTTATTTGGGTATCTTCTATTTAATATCTATTTGGGCTGGGGATATAGTATTTTGGGCGGTGCATTAACTTTAGCAATTATGATTCTACCTTTGATTATGCGGACGACAGAAGAAGCCTTACTTTCTGTTTCCGATATGTACCGAGAGGGTAGTTTTGGTCTTGGTGCAGGCAAATTACGTACGGTGTTTCGCATTGTGTTGCCATCAGCAATACCTGGTATTTTGTCGGGAATTATCTTAGCGGTTGGTCGTATTGTTGGCGAAACGGCAGCGTTGTTGTATCCGGCAGGGACAGCAGCTGTTGTTCCGGACAATATTATGGAATCGGGTAGAACCTTAGCAGTACACATGTATGCACTGTTAAATGAAGGTCTTTACACAGATCAGGCGTATGCTACGGCAGTTGTTTTGTTGATATTGGTGATTGGAATTAATGCAAGTTCGGCATTTATTGCAAAAAAAGTAGGGGTGAAGGAATGAGTAAAATATCTGTTTCAGAGTTAGAGTTATACTATGGCGATTTTAAAGCATTGAAAAATATAAATATTGAAATTCCTAAGAATGAAATAACTGCATTTATTGGGCCTTCTGGTTGTGGTAAATCTACATTTTTAAAATCTTTAAATCGTATGAATGATTTGGTTGAAGGATGTAGGATTACAGGGAAGGTATTGCTAGATGGAGAGAATATCTACAAAGGTATGGATATTAATATTTTGCGTAAACGTGTAGGTATGGTATTTCAAAAGCCAAATCCTTTTCCGATGAGTATTTATGATAATGTTGCTTTTGGTGCACGTACGCATGGCATCCGTTCAAAGGTAAAGTTAGATGAAATCGTAGAAAAAGCATTGTGTGATGCGGCGATTTGGGATGAAGTGAAGGATAGGTTACGAAAAAATGCCTTGGGTATGAGTGGTGGACAGCAACAAAGGCTTTGTATTGCCAGAGCTTTGGCGGTCCAACCAGAAGTGCTACTTATGGATGAACCTACGAGTGCACTAGACCCTATTTCTACATCTCGCATAGAAGACCTTGTATTAGGGTTGAAAAAAGAGTACACTATAGTCGTGGTGACGCACAATATGCAACAGGCAGCACGTATTTCTGATAATACAGCTTTTTTCCTATTGGGAGATATTGTTGAATATGAGAAAACGGAAAAATTATTTGCTATGCCTAAGGATAAGCGTACAGAGGATTATATTACTGGGAGGTTTGGCTAATATGGTTAGAAGTCGTTTTGATTCACAGTTGGATCAATTAAATGTAGAGATGATTAAAATGGGCGCTTTGTGTGAGGAAGCAATTTCAGCTTGTATGAAAGCGTTTTTAGACAATGATGATAGAGCTTCGTTAATTGTATTTGAAAAAGATAATGAAATCGATATAAAAGAAAAGGAAATTGAAGAACTATGTATGCGCCTTTTGCTTCAACAGCAACCTGTTGCAAGGGATTTAAGGGTCATTTCTTCTGCGTTAAAAATGATATCTGATATGGAGCGTATTGGCGATCAAGTATCTGATATTGCAGAGATCACTGCATTTATAAAGGACAATGAACTAAAAAGCAAAATCCATATTCGTGATATGGCTGTAGCGGCAGTTAAGATGGTGACGGATAGTGTGGATTCTTTTGTGAAAAAAGACTTAGAGTTGGCAAAAAGTGTTATGGAATATGATGATGTTTTAGATGATTTATTTAGCAAAGTGAAGCAAGAATTGATTGATTTGATTGTCAAAGACCAGGCAAATGGAGAATTATGCTTGGATTTATTAATGATTTCAAAATATCTTGAAAGAATTGGTGATCATGCAACAAATATTGCGGAGTGGGTAGAGTATTCGATAACAGGACATCATGTAAGAATGGATTTGGGTATGAAAAATCATGATGACATATGAAGAAATCAGTAAAAATGAGGGTATTCGCACCTATATTCAAAAAGCAGATGAATTTCTAATCTCATTAGGATATATAGAATTGAAATTTTTTTAGAACGCATGATTTTATGTCGAAAGCAGCTGAAAAATTAGGCTTGCATTTTAAACGGATGATAAACGAACAATCTTTGATTTGAAAGGATGTTTTGCTTTGATTTATTTGGTTGAGGACGATAGTAGTATTCGAGAGTTGGTTGCATACACATTACAAAGTGCAGGCTTTACAGCGGAAGGGTTTGAAAAACCTTCCGCTTTTTGGGTTGCAATGGAAAAAGAAGTTCCTTCTTTGGTTTTATTGGATGTGATGTTGCCAGAAGAAGATGGGATAAGTATTTTGCAAAAGCTTAGGGCTTCAACGAAAACAAGAAAAATGCCGATCATATTGCTTACGGCACGTGGAAGTGAGTATGATAAGGTGATTGGGCTAGACAATGGTGCCGATGACTATATTACAAAGCCTTTTGGTATGATGGAGTTACTGGCTCGGGTGAAAGCACTTTTGCGTCGAACAGAAGTAGAAGAAGATAATACGGAACATATTTTTGGAAAATTAAATGTTAGCCAATCGCGCCATGAAGTGTGGGTGGCGGGGAAAGAAGTGACATTGACACTGAAAGAATTTGAACTTCTTAATTTACTTTTGCAAAACCAAGGACGGGTGATGACCAGAGACCAGCTCTTAAATAGCATTTGGGGCTATGATTTTGATGGGGAAAATCGTACGGTTGATGTGCATATTCGAACATTACGTCAAAAGCTAGGGATTTGTGGTCAGTATATTGAAACGGTGCGAGGTGTTGGATATAAGCTAGGGGGAAATCAGTGACAAAGCGAATTTTTCGAGCGGTTTTTGGGGTGGCTATGGTCATGATGTTGTCAATCACTGCCTTAGTAATGGGAATGATGTATGAATATTTCAGTAATGAACAATATAAGCAACTTCGTAGTCAGGCAATTTATGTTGCTGCAGGAACGCAAATGAATGGACAAGCGTATTTGTTGCAAACAAAAAATCTATCTAATCGTGTTACATGGATTGACGAAGATGGTGCTATTTTATTTGATTCAAAAGTAGATCCTACAAATATGAATAACCATAAAGATAGAGAAGAAATTATTGCTGCGTTTGAAAACGGAGAAGGTAGTAGTGTTAGATATTCTGCAACTATTTTAAAAAAAACTGTAAATTATGCAGTAAAGTTACAAGATGGAACGATTATTCGTGTTTCAGAAGAAACCATTAGTCTCTTTTCTATATTTTTAATTATGCTACAACCTTTAGTTGTTATTTTGGTGGCCTCGATTTTGGTTTCTGTTGCTTTATCTTTTCGAACTGCAAAAAAAATCACGAAACCAATCAATGATATTGATTTGGAACGCCCCGAATTAGAGGTGGTTTATGATGAATTGACTCCTTTGCTAAGGCGAATAGCAGTTCAAAATAAGCAACTCTATGATCAAATGAGGGAGCTTGAGCGGCAAAAGCAAGAATTTGATACCATCACATCAAATATGCAAGAAGGGATTTTGGTTTTGGATATGAAGGCAGAAGTCCTTTCTTATAATAAAGGGGCACTTCTGCTTATGGGCATAGAATCACCCAAGGATTCCAGTAGTGTGTATGAATTAAACCGTAGCGAAGGTTTTCGCCGTTGTGTGGAGTCGGCTTTGTCGGGAAATCATAGAGAAGAAAATATTCAACTTGCAGACAAGGTTTGTCAAGTTTTTGCAAATCCGGTTACGCAGGAACGCATGGTTGCAGGGGCGATTTTGGTTTTATTGGATGTGACGGAAAGAGAAGAGCGAGAAGGATTGCGTAGGGAATTTACAGCAAATGTGTCGCATGAGCTAAAAACGCCACTTACTTCTATTTCTGGCTTTGCTGAGATCATGAAAAATGGAATGGTAAAGGAAGCAGATGTGCCACGTTTTGCAAGTAATATTTATGACGAAGCACAGAGGCTAATTCAGATGGTACAAGATATTATTAAGCTTTCTAAGCTAGATGAGAAACAAATTGCAATGGAAAAAGCAACCATAAACCTAGAGTCTTTGGTTCGAGAAGTTGTCAAGCGTCTGGAGCCGATTGCTGAAAAAAAAGGTGTAACAATTTTGGTGGATACAGAACCGGTTAGCGTAGTTGGGGTGTATCAAGTATTGCAAGAGATGGTTTATAATCTTTGTGATAATGGGATACGTTATAACCGTACAGATGGAATGTTAACCCTGACATTGCAAAATAAAGAAAAAGAAGTTTTGCTTTTGGTTTCTGACACAGGAATAGGGATTGCAAAAGCAAATCAATCACGTATTTTTGAACGATTTTATCGTGTAAATGAAAGTCGCTCAAAAGAAACGGAAGGCACTGGTTTGGGGCTTTCTATTGTAAAACATGGTGCGAAGCTTCACAATGCTACAGTTGGCTTAGTCAGTGAGTTGGAAAAGGGAACAACGATTAGTATTTCATTTCCGAAATGAATTTTTGAATAGAAAAGCTTCTTGTATTGTAAAAAAAAATTAGATTTTTTAAAAGAAAACAATGATAAAAACCCTTTGAAATAAGCATTTATTCAATAAACAGAATGCTGAATTGAAACTTGTAGGATATTACATGGTTTATTATGGATAAATACCTTGCATACGAAACAAATATATGTTAGAATGAGCCCATAAGTAAGAATAAGTGTTATTTAAGAGTTAAAATTTCCAATTAACCTGTAAAACTAAAAGTAACGAGGTGCCATATTGAGTACAGCGTTGCTTTTTGTCTTGTTAGGGCGAAAATTAAATTTGAAATCTTATCTTTAACCCTAATGAGGGGATGGATGATGGATTTGGTGATATGAAGTGAAGAATTTTGTTGTTTTTATGAAAGTGAATAATAAAATTATTGGATTATTTGAATAGGATACTTAATTAGGAGGAGTCAAAAAATGAAAGAATTTGAAAGCAACGTACAATATATAAAGTATTTGGTAAATAGAGAAGTAGCAAGACGCTTTTTTTCTGGATCGTTAAATAAAACAATTGATGATTACAGAGGAATTGCAGAATCAATTATTCCTGGACCAAAGGCGATGTTTCGTTGTTGTATTTACAAAGAAAGACATATCATAGAAGAGCGTGTACGCCTCGTTTTGGAACCTTCCAAAGATGATCGTATTATCAATGTTTTGGACTCAGCATGTGATGAATGTCCAATTGATCGTTTTGTAGTAACAGAAGCGTGTCGTGGATGTTTAGGACACAAATGTCAAGAAGTTTGTCCAAGAAATGCCATTACTATTGTAAATCAAAGATCCTATATTAATCAGGCTTTGTGTATTGAATGTGGACGGTGTAAGCAAGTGTGTCCATTTAATGCAATTAGTGAAGTAAAAAGACCATGTATTCGCTCTTGTGGAGTAGGCGCAGTTAAGATGGATGAAGACAAAAAAGCGGTTATTGACCATGATAAATGTATCACTTGTGGTGCTTGTGTATATCAGTGTCCTTTTGGTGCAATCGTAGATAAATCGTTTGTTTTAGACGTTTTGAATTTAATCAAAAATTCTTGGAACAATACGAGTTACCATGTGTATGCCCTTGTTGCACCTGCAATTGCAAGCCAATTTCCAGAGGTGAAAATGGGTCAAGTTTTTGCGGCTATTAAAGAATTAGGTTTTCATGATGTTATTGAAGCTGCAATTGGTGGTGATATGGTTGCAATCGCTGAGGCAAAAGAATTTGAAGAAACCATTGATGAAAAGAAATGGAAAACTACTTCTTGTTGTCCTGCCTTTGTAGAGTATATTTCTAAAAATTATCCAGAATATATGGATCATGTATCTACAACTGTATCTCCTATGATTGCTTTGGCTAGAGCAATTAGGGAAAAAGATAAAAAAGCTAAAATTGTATTCTTTGGACCTTGTACGGCGAAGAAAGTGGAAATCAAACAGCCAGATTTAGTTGGAATTGTTGATTATGTTTTGACTTTTGAGGAATTAAGGGCGGCTTTTGATGCCAAAGAACTTGTACTAGGCGATTTTGAGGAAAGAGCGGCAGGTACACCTTCATTGTTTGGTCGAATTTTTGGTAGAACGGGTGGCGTTTCTGAAAGCGTTCTTAGAGTTGCAGAGCTTGAAGGAATTGAGAAAGAAATTATTCCTGTTCGTTGTAATGGTATTGATGAATGTGTCAAAAATATGAAATTGGCATCCTTGGGCAAGTTAAATGCAAATCTTTTGGAAGGTATGGCTTGTAAGAATGGTTGCACAGGCGGTGCGGCATCCTTATCTCATGATCAAAAGGGAATTGAATTTTTAAATCGATATGGCAAAGAAGCTTCCACTGATAACCCATTTGAAGGAATAGTAGGTTATGAAATGGATATAGTGAATATGGAAAGAGAATTTGAAATTAGTGAGAAATAAAAATTATAATTATAATCAGGGAGACACTATGAAAACAAAGCAAATCGTTTTAACAGCGTTATTATTGGCAATGTGTATTATTTTTCAAAGTTTTAAAGGTATTTCAGTTTACTTAACGGGATCAGCAGTGAATGCAATCTTGGTAATGGCAACTTTGGCAGTGGGGACATCTAGTGGTGTTTTTATTGCAATCGCTTCTGCCTGTATTGCCTATTTAATGGGTCAGACGCCCATCATGCAAATGATTCCTTTGATGGTTATTGTGGTTATGCTTGGTAATATAACCTTGGTTTTATTAGCTGGTAAGGGAAGAAATGGCAGTTTGCCTGTTTGGTTGGCAATGGCTGCTACCTTAAAGGCAGTGGTTCTTTGGCTATTGGTATGGTATGCAGTGTTACCGTTTTTTGGCGATGCAGTCCCAGAAAAGATGATAGGAACCATTAAAGCAACTTTTTCAGTTACGCAGTTTATTACAGCAACAATTGGTTGTATCGTTGCTTATATCATTCATTCAAGAGTAAAACAATTTTATATCTCAACAGAAAAATAAATCACAAAAAGGAGGCAAATGATGCCTCCTTTTTTTAATGTCATTAAGTTGGTGACTTGTCTCAAAAATCGTTTGGTTTTAAACAAGGCTGTAAGTCTTGTTTCTTAAAGTTCTTGCTGAAACTTTTTTTAAAGAGTTTGCAGGTGTGGACAGAGTCCACAATCTTTTACTTATCTGTTTAAGTAACCACCATCAACAGGGATAATTGCACCGCTTAAGTAGTCGGATGCTTGTGATGCCAAAAAGATGGTGGCACCTTTCATATCTTCGGCGTTTCCCCATCGCTTAGCGGGGATACGCCCGAGAATTTCTGTGTTGCGACCTTCGTCGTTGATCAAGGCAGTGTTCATTTCTGTTGCCATATAACCAGGTGCAATTGCATTTACATGAATGCCTTTTGAAGCCCATTCGTTGGACAAAGCTTTTGTAAGTTGTGAAACGGCACCTTTAGAGGCCGCATATGCCGGTACCGTAAACCCGCCAAAAAAACTAAGCATGGAGGCAACATTAATAATCTTGCCATAGCCATTTTTCAGCATTTCTTTGCCTGCTAATTGACATAACATAAATACTGCGTTTAGATTGACATCAATGACAGCATCCCAATCTTCCATTGGAAATTCTTCGGCAAGATGACGTTTTTGGATGCCCGCTGCATTAACAAGAATATCAAGTGCGCCATCTAGCTTTCTCATAGCCTCTTGAAATCCGGAAAAAATATCCTCTCTTTTACCCAAATCTGCTACAACTCCGTGGCAAAGATAGCCTTTTTTTCTATATTTGGAAGCAACTTCTAATGCTTTGTCGGAGGTACCCATAATGATCACTTCCGCACCCGCTTCCATAAGCCCTTCTGCCATACCTAGTCCAAGACCTCTTGTTGAGCCTGTCACAATTGCTTTTTTTCCTGTTAAATCGAATGATACCATGCTAAAAACTCCTTTCAACTATGTGTATGCTAACCCTGCAAAGTAAACTCAGTTATGGATTTGCGCCTATGAATGAGGTATATGAAATTTATGCTTATAAAAATATTTAAATAATATTTAAATAATATTATCTACTTTTAAAATCAATCCAATGGCAGTTTTTGCGTTCGTAATATGATTTGTGAGTGCTTCTTGCAGAGCGAACTCGTCCTCCGAAAGAATTGCATCGAGGATTGCTATGTGCTCTTTTACACCCATGATATCCTTTGCTTTTGATTGTCTGCGAAAGATAAAGTTTGAATATAAAAATGGATTGA
>JBKEAS010000015.1:0-1587 GCA_047972635.1 Anaerotignum sp. | reverse complement strand
TTCTTCAACCTTCCGTCCAAGTCATCCAATCGATTGGTAGGGTCAACCGGAATAACCAAGCCGTTGATTCGATTTCGTAATTCATCCAATTCTCCATAAGAATCTCCACTGTGAGCAGCCGTGCTCACATTACGTAAATGGTCTTTTCGATTAGCGCCTAACTTAAATCGTAACCCTAACGTTGCCATTTCGAGTGCGTCATTCGCGTTAGGTCTCAGTCTTCCATCAATATTGTCTTTGTTGTAACCGCGGAAATGAGCTCTTAACCCAAGGGCTAAACTTTTGGATAAATTATATTCGAGGAGCAACGATATCGGCACTACCATGGAGTGTCCCTTTACGTCATTTACATCCCAATCGTCAAAGCGCACACCGGCAGCACCGGTAACTTGAGGATCTCCGTGTTCGCGCATGTAACTATCGAGATTTCCGAGTTTTTCCGCATCCCTCCACGCGTTATCCGTATTGGTTTGATAATTAATGGTATGCCAAGAGTATCCCAAGCCCAAGTTGGCATGAAAGCCCCACTTGGTATCCGAATGTTGGAAAAAAGCTTTTGTCAAATTGAACGACGTAAAGAAACTCGCGTTGTGCATAAGGGTTTCAAAACTGTAATAACCGCCCGTACCTGACAAGGGCAGATGATAGTAATCTACGCCAAAACTCCATATCGGAGTTAGATTGTACTCCAACATGGCACCTAATGTCAAATTGTTATTAGCGGTGGGTACTACGTCCGACACGTAACCCTTTTCGTGCGATATATCGCCATCAAAATGATTGATACCGCCTTCCACGGCTATTGACCACCTTGACCAGCGATCCTCATCCTGCTGTTGCGCTGTGATCCCTAATGTTAAAAACAAACAAAAACTTAGAATAAAATACTTTTTCATAAAAATATCTTTTAGATAAATTAATAGCTTAGAGAAACACGTCATTCTATTGTTGGGTTGGTTATCCGTCGTTAGTCAGACAAAGTCTGTCAACAAACTGATTCAAGCCAATCTTATTATGCGGTTTTTGATTTCAAAAAAATCACTACAAGAATCCGGATACATCTAAAATCTTTATAGAAAGAAATAGCCCTATTCATAGAGTAGTTAAAAATCAGGCAAATATAAATCATTTTTTTTACTTTCCGGTGTTCTTGACAACTTTTTTGCCAAAAAGAGCCAAAAATGTCCCTTTTAAATCCTTTTTAGTCTCAAATTTTCTAAATTAATGAAAATGTAATCCCCTGTCAATGCTTTATAGTTATGTTGTGTAAATAAAATCTTTTAACAGTTTTTTAATAGTATGGAGAATGGTTAATTAAGCGGGATGCAAATTAACAGTGCATGTTAAAAAAAGACCGAATTACGAATGTATTAACCCGACACTAATATAACGTGATATTATTCTACACAAATAGCTGTTTATGAATACTTTGACACGTAAAAAATGTCGTTATTAACCTGCCTGGTTAATAATATGATTATCCGCAATACTTCCTAAAAAGAATTGGACTAAAAAATTTGAAAAACAGCTTATAAATAATTTGCATATATCTCTGATTTTCATTATCTTTATAGCTTAAACAACCTA
>JBKEAS010000002.1:0-2988 GCA_047972635.1 Anaerotignum sp. | reverse complement strand
AGCAAAAGCTTCAAAATTTTATGGAAGATTTAGAAAAATGGCGTCAACAGGTGAAGGAATTAACCTTGTACGAATTGCTAGGCTATCTTTATGAACAAAGCGGATATTACGACTATGTGGGGATGACGCCGGGAGGCGGTTTGAGGCAAGCCAATTTAAGGCTATTGCTTGAAAAAGCAGAACAATTTGAAAAAGGGAGCCGTAAGGGATTGTTTTTCTTTATTCGATATGTTGAGGACATTAAGACGGCGGAAGTAGAGTCTTCGGCGGCAAAGTTACTGGGTGAAACGGAAAACTTAATTAAGGTTATGACCATTCACAAAAGTAAGGGGTTGGAGTTTCCGGTTGTTTTTTTGGTAGATAGCGGAAAACAATTTAATGAAATGGATTTACGGGCGCCAGTCCTTACCCATCAACAATGGGGATACGGAATGGATTATAAAGACATTGCACATAGGGCGGTGTATCGTACCTTATCAAAAATGGCTTTGGCGGAAGTTATCCGTCTGGAAAACTTATCAGAGGAGACGAGGGTACTTTATGTTGCATTGACCAGAGCCAAGGAAAAATTGATTTTAACAGGCACAGTGAGAGATATGGAAAAAGCGATGAAAAAATGGGCAACCGTTGCCGATGTAAAGGAACATGGGCTGTCTATATTTCGTTTGAGACGAGGTAAAAATTATCTGGATTGGATTATGCCAGCTTTGCTACGTCATCCGGATGCCAAAGATGTGCGAGATATGTTTGAAATTTCAAATGATGTATCGAAGCAATTATTTGAAAAAGAAAAATCCACATGGAAGTTTTCACTATATAACAAACGTGACATTTTACTGCAAGCAGTAGAGGAGAAAGAAGAAATGGTAGAACAAGAGAATTACTTTGCCTCTTGGGATACGAAAAGAGATTTCAGCGGTAAAAAAGATGAAATTTTTGGTTTGTTGAACTGGGAATATCCTCATATGTCAGCGACAACATTGCCGACAAAGATTTCTATTTCTGAAATAAAACGAAAAAATATGGAATGGGAATTGGGAGAGAGAACCTTACCTGAAATAGAGTTCAAATTACCGATAGGGGCAAAAGAAGAACAGCCCTTGACACCGGCAGAAATAGGAACGGCAATGCATCAAGTTTTGGAGCGTGCCAATTTACGGGAAGTATATGACGAGGAGTCGTTGGATTTCTTGATTAAAGAGCTAGTGGAAAACGGGCATTTATCTGAAAAAGAAAGTATGGCATTAAGAAAAAAAGAATTGTTGGTTTTTTTTGCATCGCCACTTGCAAAACGCATTCGCTCATGCGATGTAGTGGGAAAGGAACGGCCGTTTGCAATGCTTATGGAAGCGAAAGAGCTTAATCTTGGTGCGGAATATGAACAACTTGATGATACGGTGTTGGTCAATGGTATTATTGATTGTTTCTTTATGGAAGGTGAACAGATAACGCTATTGGACTATAAAAGTGACAGGCTTTATCAAGAAGATTTGTTTTTAGAAAGATACAAAATTCAGCTACAGTTATATAAGCGTGCATTAGAGCAGGCTTTGGGCAAAAAAGTAACGGAAGTTTATATTTATTCCTTGGCTATGGGAAAAGAAATTTTGGTATCTCTAAAAGAAGATCTGTAAGGCAATAAAAAAAGATGGCATAGCCATCCTTTTTTTTATTCAAAATCAAGTGGATCTTGATAAACACCGTTTAGTATGATTTCATAGTGACAATGAATACCTGTGGACTGTCCTGTAGAACCTGTGGTTGCGATGATATCGCCTTTTTTCACAGTATCACCGGCGGATACTAGGTTTTCTGAGTTATGTGCGTAGCGTGTAACGTAACCATTTCCGTGGTCGATGAGTACGTAGTTACCAAATTCATCGTGATAAGAAGCTTCTATAACTGTTCCGGCTGCGGTTGCAGTGATAGGAAGAATACGACTTCTTGTAGAAATATCAAGACCTTTATGCACCCTACCGTCGCTAATGGAAGAAAGGCCATTTGGGTTAAATAGTGTAGATAAAACGCCATCACTTACGGGCAAGCCACTTGGAATATCAGTATAAGCCGCTAAGGTTTCTGTGACATTTGTTGCTACTTTTGTAAATGATGTTTCTGTCTCATTCAAACGAGAGTCGATGCGGTTTAGTTGAGCAGATAAGGAAGTAACCATACCGTATGAAGTAGTTACAATTGGTGTAAAGTTAGGACTTGTCTGTTCTGGTTCTGTAAAGCAACTAGCCACTGCGTTATAAATTTGTGCAGCTGCACCATCGTTTGTGTTCATTGCTTCTAGCTGGTCATTCAAGTTGTTTTTTACAGTTTCTAGCTCGTCGATTTTTTTCTCTAATTCGGCAGCTTTATTTTGTAAGTCTTGGATGTTTTCCATGTAGTCGCTTTTTTCGCTTTGCAAGATTTTTGAAGTTTGTTCTAGCTTACGATTTGTACGTTCGGCATCGCTCAATTCTTGCTCATAAGTTAACAGTTCATTCTTTGCATCGTAGTATGACGCAAAAGCAAAAGTAGAACTACCAATCAAAACACAAGTAGCTGTAGAGAGTGCGATCATGTGTTTTTTGGTCAAATGAATGGACTGTTGGTCTCCGATATGGAAATGATGAAGAAATAAATATTGCTTTAAAAATTTTCTATGTTTATTATATGAAAATATATTTTTATCTGTATTCATTGAAATAACCTTTCTTCATTACGTTTTATGTTAATATTATATGTCAAATTATAGTATTTGTAAATAAATATTTCATTAAAAATTCAAATTAGTTAACAATTAGTTAACAATTAGGGATTTTCTTTTAAAAGTCAGTATGGTATGCTACTATGACTGGGTATATAAGGCGTTTCTTTGTGAGGGGAATTTAATTTTATACGCTAAAATTTTAAAAATTAAAATATTTTTATGTTTTATTAAGATTGGGTAATTATTTTTTGTGGTATAATGAAATAATCTAATTGCGTGTGCGTATTTTT
>JBKEAS010000252.1:0-6302 GCA_047972635.1 Anaerotignum sp. | reverse complement strand
ATATCTACATTACCACCAGAAATAATGCAAACTGTTTTTTTGCCTTTGATATTTTCTTTGTTATACATAGCAGCAGCAACCGCAACCGCACCAGCACCTTCTGCAACCATTTTATGTTTTTCCAAAAGCAAAAGTATGGCAGATGCAATCTCTTCTTCTGTTACTGTCACAATTCCGTCTACATACTTCTGGCACATTGCAAAAGTTTTATCCCCTGGCTGTTTTACCGCAATACCATCAGCAACAGTGCTCACTTCCGGCAATGTTTCGATTACACCGCCACGAATAGAATTATACATAGAAGGCGCGCCCGCAGCTTGCACGCCATACACCTTACAGCTAGGCTTTAATGACTTAATTGCACAAGCGACCCCACTAATAAGTCCGCCACCGCCAATTGGTACAAAAACCACTTCTGCATCTTCCAAACCTTCTAAAATTTCAAGACCAACTGTTCCCTGTCCTGCCATTACATAGTCATCGTTAAAAGGATGTAAAAACGTATATCCTTTTTCATCTCTAAGCTCTGCCGCCTTTGCTGCAGCATCATCATAAACACCAGGAACCAAAACTACCTCTGCACCATAGCTTCTTGTTGCTTCCACCTTTGCCATCGGTGCCCCAGCTGGCATACAAATAACCGCAGGAATATTTTTCTTCTGTGCTGCCAAAGCGACCCCCTGTGCATGGTTACCCGCAGAACAAGCCACAACGCCTTGCTTTGTTTCTTCTTCTGTCAAGTTTGCCGTTTTGTAATACGCACCTCTAAGTTTAAATGAACCTGTAACCTGCATATTTTCGCACTTAATATATACATCTGCATCTGTGTTAATGTATTTTGATTGAAACAAAGGTGTTACGGTTGCAACTCCCTTCAGAACTTTTTTTGCATCTTGGATCATTTCTAAAGATAACATAGTATACTCACTCCCATGTGTTTTCTATACAGACATTTGTTTGTTTTTGTTTTCATCACGAATACATTTCAATTATAGGTCTCTGTTTCAGTCACGTCAACCGATTTCATAACATTTTTCTGTTATTATATCATTTTGTGATAATTGCCATTCATTCCATCACAAACGGACATTTCCCCACGAACAAGAAACAAATCCAAAGAGATGCCTATAAATTTCATCTTCATTCTTATATTTTTTAAAAAAATAACAAAAAAACCCCCTATGATAAACTTCATCATGGGGGGGCATATACATTTTACAAGTAACAACCCTACTTAGCCTTTAAGAAGCATTAATCTTTCTTGTTGGCTTACGTTTTCTCATACGCTGTAACGGCTGTCTGTTTTCGTTATGAATGTATGTTGGTTTACTCTCACCATCCACAACGCCTTCTGTAATCACACATTTTTCTACTGTTGTTTCTGCGGGGATTTCGTACATAATCGGATTTATGAACTCTTCCATAATCGCCCGTAATCCTCTGGCTCCCGTTTCACGCTCCATTGCTTTTTTGGCAATGGCATGAAGGGCATTGTTTTCAAATTCTAAAATTACATCATCCAAAGCAAATAAATATTCATATTGTTTGGTTAATGCATTCTTAGGCTCAGTCAAAATATGAATAAACGCTTCTTCATCCAAATTGTCAAGTGTTACCACTACAGGCAAACGACCAATAAACTCTGGAATTAAACCGTATTTCAACAAATCCTGAGGCATAAGAGAACGAAGAATTTCATCATCTGTCAAATCCAGTTTACTATGAGACTCCGCACCAAAGCCGATAACTTTATGTCCTTTTCGGTTTTGAATGATTTTTTCAATCCCACCAAAAGCACCACCACAAATAAATAATATATTTGTCGTATCAATTTGAATAAATTCTTGATGTGGATGCTTTCTACCACCTTGCGGTGGTACACTTGCGGTTGTACCTTCTAGAATTTTTAGCAATGCCTGTTGTACGCCCTCACCACTTACATCACGGGTGATGGATACATTCTCAGATTTTTTTGTTATTTTATCGATTTCATCAATATAAATAATGCCTCTTTCAGCACGTTCAATGTCAAAATCCGCAGCTTGAATAAGCTTTAAAAGGATATTTTCAACATCTTCGCCAACATATCCAGCCTCTGTCAAAGAGGTTGCATCTGCAATGGCAAACGGTACATCCAATACCTTTGCTAAAGTTTGTGCGAGCAAGGTTTTTCCTGTACCAGTAGGACCCACCAAAAGAATGTTGCTTTTTTGCAATTCAACATCCTCAGCCTTTGCATCCATAAAAATACGTTTATAGTGGTTATAGACCGCTACCGACAAAGCCTGTTTTGCCTTATCTTGACCTATAACATATTCATCCAATGTTGCTTTGATTTCTTTTGGCTTAGGAACACTAAAATCATCTTCTTTGCCCGCTAGAACATCATATTCTTCGTCGATAATATCTGCACATAAATCAATACACTCATCGCAAATATATACATTAGGACCAGCAATCAGCTTTTTTACTTGCTCTTGCGTTTTCCCGCAGAAGGAACAACGTAGTTTGTCTTTCTCTTCTGTTTTTCCTGCCATACTTAGCTTCTCTCCTTTGTCTGAGGTTTTGTGATAACATCATCAATTAAGCCATACACCTTTGCTTCCTCAGCCGTCATAAAGTAATCTCTTTCTGTATCTTGTTCAATTACATCGGTAGCTTTTCCCGTATTTGCTGCTAAAATTTCGTTCAACTTGCGTTTTGTACGCAAAATATTTTCAGCATGAATGTGGATATCTGTCGCCTGTCCTCTTGCACCACCGCTAGGTTGGTGAATCATAACCTCTGCATTAGGCAAAGCATATCTTTTCCCCTTTGCACCGCCAGATAAAAGAAATGCCCCCATGCTTGCTGCCATACCAATACAAATGGTAGATACATCAGGTTTGATATATTGCATTGTATCATAAATTGCAAGTCCTGCCGTTACAGAACCGCCAGGGCTATTGATATAAAGACTGATATCCTTATCCGGATCTTCCGCCGCCAAAAATAATAATTGGGCAACCACAAGGCTTGCGGTAACATCATTTACCTCTTCGCCTAAAAAAATAATTCTGTCTTTTAACAGCCTAGAATAAATATCATAAGAACGCTCGCCACGGTTTGTTTGTTCTACGACCATAGGCACTAAACTCATATGAATTCCTCCATTCCAATTTATTTTTTATTACACCAAAACACCTTAACTCTACAAAGTTAAATTAGGCACAGGAAACCTGTGCCTAATTGGTTTGTATTGTTAAGCCTTAGGCTTTGTAAAAGTAGCTGATTCTTCAATGAGCTTCATTGCCGCTCTAACAAGCATATCTTTTTCAAGTGCCTCTTTATCTTCTTCTCTAAACATTTCTAACATTGTCTTTGCGTCAATGCCATAGCTTTCGCCATATTTACAAATTTCCGCTTCCAAATCTTCTTGAGAAATGACCAACTTTTCTTCCTGCGCAATCGCTTCAAGCATAAGTCTTGCGTCTACGCTCTTCACGCTGGTATCTTTGAAGTTTTCTCTCATTTCTTCAACCGTTGTGCCCATATACTGGCAGTAGATTTCCAAACTCAAGCCCTGACGAGAGATATTTTCTTCAAATTCTTTCATCATGTTGTCAATTTTGTTGTTATACATAACTTCTGGTACTTCCATCTTGCAGTTAGCAACAGCAAGATCTAATAACTTATCGCCTTGAATTTGGCTCGCTTTTTCTTCTTTCTCCTTAGCAAGCTTTTCCAAAACATTTGCTTTATATTCAGCCAATGTAGAAAATTCAGAAACATCTTCAGCAAATGCATCATCTAACTCAGGCAATTCTTTCTTTGTAATGCCTTTGATCACGATTGCAAAAACTGCATCTTTGCCAGACAAATCTTCAGAATGGTATTCTTCTGGGAATTTTACAGAAATATCAAAGCTTTCCCCAACAGAATGCCCTACAACTTGTTCTTCGAAACCAGGGATAAACATACCGCTACCCAATTCCAAATCATGCTCGTCAGATTGTCCACCTTCAAAAGGAACGCCATCTACAGAACCTGCATAGCTAAGCTTTACAACATCGCCTGTTTCAGCAGCTCTATCTGTAACTTCAACTGTTCTGGCATTTTTGGTTTGAACTTGTTTCAATTCTTCCAAAACTTCTTCTTCTGTTACTTCGGAAACAACTTTTTCTGTCTTAAGGCCTTTGTATTTGCCCAATTTTATTTCCGGCTTAATTGTTACATCAATTAAAAACTTTGCGCCTTTTCCAGCTTCAATATATTCTACATCCAAAGTAGGTGTGGAAACTACATCTAAGTCTAACTCTTTCACTGCTGCCATGTATTCTTCAGGGAAGATATGGTTTATAGCATCTTCATAGAAAAAGCTTTCGCCATACTGTGCTTCGATCAATTTTCTAGGCACTTTGCCCTTTCTGAAACCAGGGATAGAAATCTGATTTTTATGTTTGTTATAAGAAAAAGCCATACCTTTTTCTAATACTTCTGCGCTTACTTCAAAAGAAAATTTTACTTCTGTTTTTTCCTTGCTAATCAATGTTACGTTCATGTTTGAAGTTCCTCCTTAAAATCTGTTTCTATGACAATCAAGCTTATGAAAATGATCAAGCTTTGCCATTCAATATCAATTCTAAAACTGCATAATCTAAATTATTATAACACACGGTATTTTGAAAATCTACTGTTTCGCACAAAAAAAACCGCTATTTTAGCCAAAAAAAGTACCCTAGAACACATCAATTTCCGCCGAAATCAGTTCCGCCTCCGTGTTTTGTTCCATAAAACGCAAAATATTCTGTATCATAGTGTCTGCATGGCGTTTCTCATTTGTGACACAAGCAAAACCAATTACGATAGTTTTATGGTGATCTTGGCAGTCAACCTCTGCAACAGAGACATGAAACTTATGCTTTGTTTTGTCTACAAGGCTTTTTACAACCATTCGCTTTTCCTTTAATGATAAAACCCAATCTGCGTAAAAGGTTACTTCACAACTACCAACAATCATCTAATCCTCCTCTTTTCCATGTCAAAAAGAATGAGCGAAATAACTTTTTTATTGATTTGCCCTAATTTCTGCAAGCTTATTTTGCAATTTCAAATATGCATCTTCTGCACTTGGTGCTTCCAAAACAACAGACTCCATTAAACACATTCCGTCCCCCGTACGATTTAGAATATACTCCACCATTTCCTTATACTCAAAATCAATCTTATTTTCTTCTAACACCTCTGCCCCATATGAACTAATCATATCTGTATACAAATATGCTACCTTTCCTTTTATCAACAAAAATGCTGCTGCTTTTCCAATCATCTTGTCTGCAACAAACGCACCCTCTAAAAATTCTGGATCTTCTTGTAACATCTGCATCATCGGTGCAATCCCATGTAAAGTAGAAGTACGTAACTCTCCACCTAGCGACACCGCTGCGAAAGTTATTTCTTCATCTGCCAATGCTGCCTTTACCTGTTCTTGTTTACTCAACATCATATTTCCCTCACTTATAAATTTTTATCTTTCAAATCTTCCCAAACACGCGGTATGTCCTCTGAAATCTTTATCCTTTGTGGACATTTTTCCTCACATATTTTACACTGGATGCAGTTATTAGGTTTGCTCTTTTTCCCCATACCTATCCAAGCAAAATGAACCGGCGTATAGCTTTGATACATATGGTAGGTGTTCCATATCTTAAAGTTTCCGGGTATATTTACCCCTTGTGGACATGGCATGCAATACCCACACCCCGTGCAACCATTCTGAATTCTTGCCTCCAAAATTTCTCTTGTTTGCTGCACCACTTCTTCTTCCTTTTTATTCAACGGCACAAAGGGCGAAAATATTTTTATATTATCTTGCACTTGTTCCATAGAACTCATTCCGCTTAAAACCACTCGTACATTTGGAAACCCAGCAACAAAACGGAGTGCATAAGACGCAATGGAAGCTTTTTCATCTAGAGCTTTAAAGGCAGCATTCATTTCGTCCGAAAAATTCGCTAAGGCACCGCCTCTAACCGGTTCCATAATCACAACAGGTACGCCCAATTCCTCAGCAAGGTAATATCCCTTTAACCCTGCCTGTTCTTCTGTATCCATATAGTTAAGCTGAATTTGACAAAAATCCCATTTTCGATATTTTATAATTTCTTCAAAAACATCATACTCATCGTGGAAAGAGAAGCCAATATGTCGAATTTTTCCTTCTTGGCGTAACTCCTCCAAGACCGCTAATATATCATTGTTCAAAACAATATCCCATTTTTTTCGATCCAATGTGTGAAGCAAATAAAAATCAATATAGTCCG
>JBKEAS010000235.1:0-1763 GCA_047972635.1 Anaerotignum sp. | reverse complement strand
TGGTATCATCATTTCGTATTGTGGATAAGCTTGAATTGCCCTTTACACGAATACCAACATTATTTATCCTTTCACCATTGAGAACAACATCGCAAGCATAATAAACCTCTTTATCTGCTGCGGCGATCATTTCGTCCCAAACGCTTTGGTCTGCAATAATATTAATATCCATCACTTCATCGCCAAACACTTTTTCGGCATATGCAACTTCTGAAGTATCATAAGCAATTCCATTGTTTTCTCTAGCTGACAAAAATATCAAAAAAGTTAATGCAATGCCAATTAGTAGAAATGTTAGTATCGTTGTTGCTTTTTTATCTCCCATCGTTCACCTCGAAGTTTATCTTTAGATATAGTCACCGTTGTTACTTACTAAGGTAGCATTTTCCACGCCCTCTAATCCAAGCAATGTATTGATAAATTCTGTCGAATTTTCTTTTAATCTAACTTCCATAGTTAGCTCAATGCCGTTTGCTGAAACAGTTTTTGCTTTTACCAAAGATTTTTTGGTCATTTTTTTAATTGTATCCATTGCTTTTAATTCCGTAATATCATCTTCCATATTTACCAAAACGATATAAGGCATATCTGTTGGTTTTCTGTTGACCAATACTAGCAACACAACGCCAATAAAAATCGAACCGATCACTGCAAGTGAAAATAGCCCTGCACCCACAACGATACCTACCGATAAAGACCAAAATACAAAAGCAATATCTAAAGGTTCTTTTACCGCTGTCCTAAATCTTACAATGGATAACGCACCAACCATACCAAGTGACAATACAATGTTTGACGTTACTGCTAAAATGATGAGTGTTGTAATCAATGTCATTGCAACAATAGAAACTGCAAAACCCGAGCTATACATAACGCCACTAAATGTTTTTCGATATACAAAAAGTATAAACATACCACACGCTAACGCAAGCACCATTGCAATTAAAACATCAAAGGTTGAAAATGCCACAGCATTTTCTAAAAAACTACTTTTTAATATATCATTAAAGTTCATATATCCTCCTAATAATTCGCTCTAGTTTCTGTGTATTTTGAAAATGACGCTGCCCGCCTACTTCTTAGGCTGGTCACGCCTCTAATTACTTCTGGTAAAAATTCATCATATTTTACTTCCAAAACCATTGCATTCGGAATTTTTACCGTAAACAATTTACTATCTAAAAATCCACTTACGTTGTTACTTGAGGCAATGTTATAGTCTAATGTTATTCTGACATTGCCCATTTTATAAATATAAGCTTCTCTGTAATACTCTACAATATTTTTAGGCCTTAACCCTTGATATTGCATTTTTGAATACAATTCCAAAAATAATGGCTTATCCTTATTATTCAATACTTCATAATTGCCCTTTAAAATTTCACTACATTCTAAGGCAGTGATTTTTTCATTCTCTTTATAACAGATGCTGTTGATTTTACTTTTTTTCTCAAGTCGAATAAACCCTGTATCATTATTATAATATCTTATTCTAAATTTTTCTCTTTTGCTTAGCCCATCAACTTTTTCTCTCATCACTCTGTCGTCATAGGTATCAAAATACAAACTTCGTATTTTATAAGCACTGCCTTCTTTCGAATTTTCGTCCGGAGTAGCAATATGCTTTAATTTACTACTTAGCTCTAAAAAATCACCTTTGTTGATGCGATGCTTTAGCTCATGCCTACCTTTTACTTTTTTCATGTCTCACCTCTATTCTCTTTTTTGGTATTATATTCAACGTATCTGAATTTACTTTGAAG
>JBKEAS010000228.1:0-7307 GCA_047972635.1 Anaerotignum sp. | reverse complement strand
ATGACCGGTACTGCTGATAGGCAACCATTCTGTGATACCTTCTATGATACCTAAAAATATAATTTTTATAATTTCAATAAAACCTAACTCCATGATCAAATGCCTCCTAGATTTTTATGATATTTTGACCAAATGCTTTCATAAGAACAGTTACAGCTACAAAAGTAAGTCTGTTTTTTTATCAATGTCTTTTACGACGTTAGTGTCTACGGGGTAAAGGAAAAGAGCATTTTTATTTTGGTGTAAAATGTTTTTTCCACCTACATCACCAGTGAGAGAGCGCAACTCATCTTGATATTTTTTTTTGAAAATGGTGGGGCTACCCATCTGCTCTTGGTGGGTAACGCACCCCAAATCTTTTTTGCTATCAATAAAGCCGGCAATAAATCCTTCTAATACATTTGCCTTTAGGTAAGGTTGGTCGGCAGTTAAAAAAAGATATGCATCTGTGTGCTCTGCTGAGGCAACTCCTATTTTTATGGACTCAGAAATACCTTTATTTGCAAAGTCGTTCCAAAGAGGAATGAAATTTCTTTCTTTCCCTAGTGTTACAATTTCATGATATTGCGTTACGACAAAAGGCGTTTGAACTAGTTTTTTTTCAACCAAAAGTAAAAGTTCATCCATAATATGACAAACAATTGGTTTGCCATTTAAGGGGTATAGGAGTTTGTTTTCTTGAAACCGCTCGCTATTGCCAGATGCTAAAATAATAGGTCTAATTTTCAAAATCAATCATTCCTCTTATGATTTTTTCGGGTGTGATTGGCAATTCACGGTGCCATACACCGGTTGCGTTATAGATTGCATGGGCAATGGCAGGTGCGGGTGTATTGATTACGATTTCCCCGATAGACTTTGCACCAAAAGGCCCTGTTGGTTCGTAGCTACTTTCAAAATGAACATTAATTTTGCCCATATCTAAACGGGAAGGGATTTTGTAGTTCATAAAAGAAGTGCCAAAAAGGTTACCCTTGGCATCATAAATAATGTCTTCGTACAAAGCCATACCAATGCCTTGGACAAGTCCGCCTTCGGTTTGAACACGAGCAAGGTTTGGATTGATCGGTGTACCACAATCGACCACGGCTTCGTAAGTAATCAGTTCAACGTGTCCTGTTTCTTTGTCTAGCTCAATTTCAACTGCACCAACCATAAAGGGTGGTGGGGAAATAGGCGAAAAATTACTAGCAGTCACTTCTAAAACAGTGTTATTTCCACACATATCTTGGTTTGCCAAATCCATTAAAGTGATTTCTTTTAAATTATCCATGCTTTTTATTATCTTTCCATCAAAGACTAGGTCGTCTTTACTGGTGTTGAGCTTTGTTGTGGCAACTGTTAAAATTCTTTCTTTTAATTCGTTTGCAGCCTTAACTGCTGCCATACCTGTAATGTATGTGGTTGAAGATGCGTAAGAGCCTGCATCGTAAGGAGAGGTATCTGTGTCAACCCCAAACACAACAACATTATCTATGTCGCATTCCATAATCTCTGCGACGATTTGTGCAAGGATAGTATCGCAGCCTGTGCCCATGTCTGTTGCGCCAATATTCATGGAATAGAACCCATCGTCATTGAGCTTAATGTTAACGGAACCTTTATCAACATTTGAAATACCAGATCCTTGCATACTCATGGCAATTCCGACACTACGTACCTTACCATTTCCTAAATCGGTGCATGGATATTTTTTATCCCATCCAATTTTTTTCTTTGCTGTTTCCAAACATTTGTCTAGCGTACAGCTATTGGTGGTTTCGTTATAGTAAGCAGGCATGGTCATTCCTTCGCGTACCATGTTTTGCTCTCTTATTTTGATTGGGTCGATGTTTAATTTTGCTGCCAACTGATTGACTGCGCTTTCAACTGCGAATTGCCCTTGTGTTGCACCATAACCACGGTATGCACCGGCACTCATATGGTTGGTGTAAACAACATCGTAGGAAAAACGGAAAGCCTCACAATTTGCAGTGTAGAGAGGAATACTCTTATGACCGCTAAGGCCAACGGTAGTTGGGCCATGCTCACCAAAAGCACCTGTATTCGAAAGTGTATTTACTTCAATTGCTTTTATGTTACCCAAACAGTCTGCACCAATGCGAACATCAACCTCCATTTCGTGGCGAGGTGAGGAAGCAATTTGGCTTTCTTCTCTTGTATATATTATTTTGGCAGGCTTTTTTGTATGCATGGTAACAATCGCAGGATAAACTTCAGATACGACGGTTTGCTTTGCACCAAAGCCACCGCCTATTCTTGGTTTTAAAACACGAATTTGGCTTTTTGGGATCTCTAGTGCTGTGGATAGTATTCTTCTTACGTGAAAAGGTACTTGGGTAGAGCTTACAATATTGAGTCGTCCGTAGGTATCAAAATAAGTAAAGCTACGGAAGGTCTCCATCATCGCTTGTTGCACAGCCTTAATGTGGTAAGTTTCGGAAATAATAACATCACAATTTGATAGGACATCATCCAAATCGCCATGCGTTTCAACGCCGCTTGCACAAAGGTTACGCTTGTTGTCACCGCCAACCTCGACAAGGGCTTTCCAATCTTGTTCGGGGTGGATGATTGTGGTTGCATCTTTTGCTTTTCTAAAGTCTAAGATATGCTCTAGGATTTCGTATTCTACCTTGATTAACTTTAATGCTTTTTCTGCTGTTTTTTCATCCTTTGCAGCCACCACTGCAACTGCATCACCAACAAAACGTACCTTATCTTCTAAAATATATCTATCGTAAGGGCTTAATTCAGGGAAGGTTTGGCCTGCCATGGTAAAACGGGTTTTAGGAACATTTTTATGAGTGAGTACACATTCTATACCAGATAAATTTTCGGCATCTGTTGTATTAATTTCTTTGATTTTTGCATGGGCATGAGGACTTCGTAAAACCTTTACAATTAGACAATTTTTGGGGGCAATATCATCAGTATATACAGGTTGTCCTGTTACCAAAGACATAGCATCTTTTTTTCTAACAGAAGTATTTACAATACGCATTATACTTGAGCCTCCTTAAAAGAAAGATACTTTTTAATTGCACGTAACTGTCCTTCGTATCCGGTACAGCGACACATATTTCCGCTTAGAAAATTTAAGATTTCGGTGTCGCTGGGGTTTTTAAATTCATGAGACATGGCTAAAACATTCATGATAAAACCTGGGGAGCAAAATCCGCATTGCTCGGAGCCTTCATCTGCCATAAACGCACCAAATTCTTTTGCTTCTGTTTGTAGGCCTTCTAAGGTTGTGATGGATTTTCCGTTTGCACGACCAAGAGGGTAGGCACAAGAGAGAATGGGGGTTTCGTCTACCAAAACAGTACATAGCCCGCAATTTGAAGTTTCACAGCCTCTCTTTACGCTATAACATTCTTGTTCTCTTAAAAAGTCTAGAAGAATCATGTCGTCTGAAACAATTGCTTCTACAGGTTTTTTATTTAAAATGATATTAATTTTCATTTTCATTATCTCCATTCAATGCTAGGATCCCTCTTTGAACCAATACTTTGCATAAATGTTTTCTGTATTGGGCACTTCCTCTTTGGTTTGTACCAAAGGACAATGAGGTTGCAACAAATGTTGCAAATGTTTCGGCTTTTTCTTTTGTGATCTCTGTTCCTAATATATTTTCACTATCTTTTATTAATTCAGCACGTTGTGGCCTTGCACCAACAGCAACTTGTATTCCATCTGTTGTTTGTGATACACCGACAGTCAAAATAGGGAAATCTGTATATGAATTTCTCAGTGAAAGATATTTCATTTTTATAGGCTGTTTTTCTAAAATAATATGCGTTAAAATATCTCGATCTAGGGGCATTTTCATAAATTCTTCTAAGGTAATGCGTCCTTTTTCATGTAATTGCACCTTGGCATTGAGTGCCAAAAGGGAAGTAACGATGTCGGAAAAGGGGAATCTCATAAAAACACTTGCACCAAGGGTTGCACAATTTCGAAATTGTGTTCCTACGATGTGGCAAAGGCTTTCGGAAATGCCATCGCCAAAATATTTTTTTATCTGTGTATTTGTTTCTAAATTTCGCAGGGATGTCATAGCACCTATTTTAAAGTAGTCGTCAAATTCTTCAATCAAATCAAGGCCGAGATTACTCATATCAATAGCAGTTTTCACTTGTTTGTTTGGCATTTTGACCCAACACATACCGCCGATTATGAGGTTGTTTTTTGACTGGTTTAAGGTATATGCTTCCTCAATGCTTTCAACAATTTTATAGGTTTCAATAGAAATCATGGTTTATTACCTCCAAACTAACATTTTTTGCTTTGTGCTATCCTCAAAAACAATTTCGTGTTCATAAAGATTACTCAGTGCGATTGATAATTTTTCATAGCCATCTTCATGTATGTCAACGATGTCTACGAGTTCGCCTTTTTTCAATAGAATTAAAACATCAGCATATTGCGCCGCCATAGATGGATCGTGGATGCTCATAAAGATACCTTTACCTTTTTCTTTAGCAAGAGAGGTTAAAATATTTAAAAAGTGATGTTGTTTTTTATAGTCTAAAAAGGCAGTGGGCTCGTCTAAAATAAGCCAGGGGGTATCTTGTACTAAGGCTTTACATAAATAAGCAAGACGGCATTCGCCACCGCTTATTTCATCAATAAAGGAATTTCTAAAATCCCAAACGCCAAATTCTTTCATGATCCGCTCTGCTTCGAGTTTCATTGTTATGGTAGATTTATGAAACTGGTTTAAATTTGGGGTATGCCCCATGGAGATTATTTCACTTACACGAAAACGAACACCATTCTCGCTCTCTTGAGAGACATAAGCAACGGATTTTGCTCGGTCACGTAGGCTTAGGTTTTTTATATTTACCGCGTCATAATAGACATTTCCTATAGTTGGAGATTGAAAGCCTAAAATGGTTTTGATTAATTGTGTTTTGCCGGCACCATTTTCTCCCAAAAGCATAACGACTTTGGCTGTATTTATGGAAAAATTTATATTGCTGAGAAGTAAGCGGTTGTTTCGTTTTAGCGTGAGATTGTTTATTTCTATTTTCATAGTTTGCTCCTATTTTTTGTAAATAAAAATATGACCAGAAACATGGCACCAATGAATGAGGTTAAAATGCTGATTGGTATTTCTGAGGCGGATAATGTTCTTGCGACTGTATCTGCAATCAAAAGAACAATTGCGCCAACAAATAAACTTTCTCTGAAATTTTCTAAGTAGTTTTCGCCGAAAAAAAGCCGAACAATATGAGGTATGATTAATCCTACCCAAGATATAATTCCAGAAACACTTACAACAGCACTGACTAGGATGGTGGCACAAATGATTGATAATGTAGTTATCATTTTTATATGAACACCTAAAGATTGTGCCTCATCGTCACCTAAGGCAAGGATCCAAAGCTGACGTTTTAAAACAAACAAAATAGTGATGGCAACAAAAGAAATGGAAAAAACAATCAAAACGTCATCCCAAGTTGTTGTATTAAAGCTACCCATAAGCCAATATTCGATAGACGCCAAGTGTTTCACAGGGTCGGCAAGGTATTTTAATGCCATGATAATTGAATTTGCAAGAGAGCTCATAATGATACCCGACAAAACCAAGGTATAGATACGTCTACCCCCCATATATCTTGCAAGTAGCATACTGCAAATGACAACCAGCATACTACAAATAAAGGAGAAAACTTGTGTGATGGCAACGCTGGATGAGAAAAAAAGGATCGCAATAATTGCCCCTACGGAAGCTCCACCGGATACACCTAATACATCAGGCGAAACCAGTGGGTTTTTAAACAAGCTTTGGTAGACAAAGCCACTTAAAGCCAAGGAAGCACCACTTATGGTTACAAGGGTTGCTCGTGGCAAACGAATTTTTAAAAATATATTGTGATCCATTGCAGAAACTTCGCCTGAATTTGTGATAATCTGTATGATATCAATGACAGATAGATAATATCTGCCAACACAGCAAGAAAGGAGAAATATGAAAAAAAGCAATATACCTAATAATATCGTTTTTTTCATAATTTCCTCCTTTATATATTGCTAAAATTCAAATTATAGTCCTAGGTCTGTTTTTGTAACTTCGATATCGAAAAATTCTTTGTAGAAGGAAGTCGCTTCTTTCACATAATCTTCTTCGCTATAGAGGTCTGGGTGCAACATATGAGTTAAATATAGAACCCCTAAAACGGATGATGGCGTAGGGTAATCCCAAGGTTCGATGGTCGAAGGGAAGGTAAAAACAGCCTCATTTTTGATTGCTGGAATTTCTGACAGGGTAGGGTCATTTTTGAGATCATCCAAGGTGTAATCAGCATAACTTACAGCAAAAATATATTCGGGTGACCAAAGATTTAACTGCTCAGCTGAAATTTTTTGCCAATATCCATCTGTCAATTCAGAGGACACGTTTGTACCGCCTGCCAAAGAAATCAAATCATTTTGGTACATCTTTGAGGTGCAGGTTGATAGATATTCGCTGCTACCCGCCAAATAAACTGTAGGAAGTGTGGTCAAGGATCCGGTTAGTTCTTTGACTTCTGCCATTTTTTCGTCGTAATAATTTAATAAAGCTTCGCCCTTTTCAGTTGAGCCTGTGGCGGTGCTTAAAAGTGAAACACAGCTTTTGAAATTTTCGGCAGTTTCTGGGTCAACGACAAGAACAGAGATACCCAATTCTTCAAGAGGCAAAACGGAGTCTTGTAGTTTTTTTGGAAGTATAACCAAATCGGGAGATAACGAAGCAATTTCTTCGATGTTAATCCCTTTGCCACTGCCAACGGCAGGTAGGTTTACTAAATTTGGGGCAGCAAGTTGGTAAAGCCCGCGTGTATCGGCTTTTGCTTCGATGCCCACAAGACTATCTTCTAAACCAAGGGTCAGGAGCAAAGCTGTTGAAATGTAGTAACAAGAAACGATCTTTTGAGCGGGTTTGTCGAGCGTGACCGTTCTATCAATTTGGTCGGTTAGTGTAATTTCTGTTGTGTTTGCTTGCGTATTTTCTGCCTGTTCCTGGTTGGTACAGCCACTTAATATTGTAAAGAGTATTGATAGAACGAGGATAAAACTTAAAAATCTTTTTGAACTCATTTCATTTGCCTCCAGTTTTTTGATTGATTTGTAAAGGTATATTCTAGATAAAAAATTCATTATGATATTAGATTTTAAAAGTAGGTATGAACTTTTTTTAGGTATACGAAAGGTTATATTGTTGTGAGGTAGAAATTAGTGAAAGGAATGAATTTTTTGTATTTCAAACAGCACTTTATCTCATCATACTATTTTTTTTGCTAAGTGTAAACGTATAGTAA
>JBKEAS010000188.1:0-5289 GCA_047972635.1 Anaerotignum sp. | reverse complement strand
GGTGCGTTGACTTTTTTTGATTTTTTGGGAATGATTTCAAAAAAGGAATAAGGTAATGCCAAAATCAAAATAGATCCGGCACCAATGGCACCGGCTAGTTTTAAGCCAAGTAAGACGTTGGAATATGTCTCTAAAATCAGCCCTGCTAAGGCTGCCGTCATACAGTTATATATTGCGGTACCGGGAACCAAAGGCATAATTCCTGGGATATGATACAATGTGGAGGGCGCCTGCCTATGATAGGAAGCAAACCTGGCAAAAATAGTAACAAAAATGGTTGCAACGAGTGTTGCTATGGTTGGGGTTGTGTATAAACTAAGTAAGGAATAAGTAAACCATCCAATCCCACCGGAAATACCGCAAAAGAGCAATTCTTTTTTTGGTGCATTAAATAAAACGGCAAATCCAATGCTGGCAATGCCAGACATAAGTGTTTCAAATAGTATCTGTGAAAGATTCATGTCATGCTCCTCCTTTTAATAGCCAACGCCAGCAATGCCAAAACCAACGCCACCGGCTATGGCAAAGGCAATCAGTAATGTTTCGACCATCTTAGAGGTGCCGCTTATGAAGTTGCCCTCCATAACATCTCGAATGCTGTTGGTCATTGTCATACCTGGCAGTAATGGCATGATACTACCAATAATAATAAGGTCGGTTCCTGCGGTAGGAACAAATTTATGGAAAATAACTGCCCCGGCACCAGCGATAAATCCGCCTAAGAGACAACTGAAAAAATGAGGCATCTTTGACTTGCGGGCAAGCTGAAGCAATAGCCCGATGAGAATGCCAAAAATAAAGGCGGCCAGGCTGTCTGTCCAAGTTCCGTTTAAAACCAAGGTAAAGCTGCCACAAGTAACGCCGGAACTAATCACACGTGCAATAGGGGGGAAATCTGAGGTGTGGTTGATTTCTACAAGGCGTACGGTTGCTTCTTCTAGGCAGATCTGCCCTGAAACAAATGCCCTTGAAATGTCATTGACACGACAAATTTTTTCGAAATTGACCGCACGGCTATAAACCCCTCTTGTCAATGTGAGTGAGCCTGATTTTTCGCTGGGTATGCTTACAATCAAAAAGGTACTCATCGCCATTGCCTCAACTCCGTCAGAATGGCTTGCGGATAGAATGCGGTGCATGGTATCTTGTACGCGGTGGGTTTCGGCTCCGCTTGAGAGCATAAGCTCACCTGCATCCAAAGCGAATTTTAAAAGTTGATTATCATTCATAATATATTTAAATCTCCTTTTTGCAATAAGAATTGTTTAGAAAAAGTATGCAATATTTAGTTTAAACTTTTTTTATAAAAACACAAGTAAATATTGCTTAAATTTTGGTAGAAAAAAACTTTTTATTTACATTACTTGGTTTTTATATTACAATAGGTGTATACAATTGAATAAAACAGGCTAGGGGTGCTTTGAGATATCGGAGCTGAGAGGAATTTCATATTCTAACCCTTTGAACTTGATGTGGTTAGAACCGACGTAGGGAAGCAGATTATTGAAAAAGCATAGGTCTTTTCCGTAACGGAAAAGACTTTTTTTATTTCGAAAAAAATAAATCGTAGAATGGTGGATAAAAAATGAAATTAACAGACAGATTGCTTGATGGTGTGAAGGATATTTGGAGTGGCTATCTGGAACAGCCCTTTGTCAAAGAGCTGGGCGAGGGAACGCTTGATGAAGCGTGTTTTCGTTTTTACATGATACAAGATTACCGCTACCTACTACAATATGCAAAGGTGTTTGCGCTTGGTATCATAAAGGCTGAAGATGAGGCGACAATGCGTCATTTTGCAACCATGGTCCATGAAACCTTGGATGGAGAAATGGACGTACATAAACAGTATATGCAACGATTGGGTATTACAGAATTTGAGATTGCATCAACAAAAACAGCCCTGGCAAACCAGTCGTACACTTCTTATATGCTTGATGTGGCACAAAGGGGAGATATTTTAGATATCCTGGTGGCTGTGCTTTCTTGTGCTTGGAGTTATCAGATGATTGGGCAACATCATAAAGAGATCCCCGGAGCAGCGGATCATGCTTTGTACGGTGAATGGATTGGCGGATATTCTTCAAAAGAATATGGCAAAGGCGTTTATGAAATAATGAACATGGTAAATGAGCTAGGTTTGGATATTAGCATAAAAAGAGAAGCGTATTTATTAGAAGTTTTTTTAAACTGTTGTAGGTATGAGAGGGACTTTTGGGAAATGTCATATCATATGGATATGGGCAATTAAAAAGGAGTGTGGCATATGCTACAATTTGACGATGTGTCTTTTGGATATGAGATTGACCAAGAAATGATGATGAGAAATTTATCTTTTCAGGTACAAGATGGTGAATTTGTTGCTATCATTGGTGCAAGTGGGTGTGGAAAAAGCACCATATTTCGCTTAATCAATGGGCTGGAAAAACCAAGCCAAGGGCGGATTTTGGTGAATGAAAGCCCAATTGAAGCCTTGAAAAATTACAGTGCGTTTATGCCCCAAAAGGATTTACTTTTTCCTTGGCGAAGCATTGAAAAAAATGTTTGTTTGCCAATGGAACTTGCACACACTTCTGCTAAAATACAGCAAGAACGTGCGGCAGAGGTGCTGGCTCAAGTGGGATTATTGGACTATGCCAAAAAATATCCAAAAGACCTATCCGGAGGGATGAAACAAAGGGTTGCATTTGCAAGAACCTTGCTTTCGGGTGCGGATATGCTGTTGCTAGACGAGCCTTTTAGTGCTTTGGACTATTTGACAAGGGTTGATATGCAAGAGTGGTTGTTGCAACAGTGGGAATATTATCATAAAACGATTTTGTTTATCACACACGATGTGGAAGAAGCCATTTTTTTGGCAAAAACCATTTATATCATTCAGGATTTTAGGCCCTTTACTGAGATGGAGCGGATTGAGGTGCCTCTTGCTTACCCTAGAAACCGTGAAGATTTAAAAAGGGCAGACATCGTGGATTTAAAGGAAAGTTTGATTGGAAAGCTAAGAAGGAGTGTGTGTTTATGAAAAAATACCTGCCTTCTATGATCGTGGTGCTTATTGGTTTGCTTCTTTGGCAAGGGGTCGCTATGGCAATTGATGCGGCATATATATTGCCTTCTCCTACAGGTATTTTGGTCAGGCTTTGGGAGTTACGGGTACCACTTTTTACGGTGCATTTGCCGGCGACGATGGGTGTAACTTCTCTTGGGCTTTTGATTTCCATTTTCTTGGGGCTTTTGTTAGCCGTCGTTATGGACTGGAATAAAAAAATAGAGATTGCCCTATACCCTGTGATTGTGGCATCGCAGACAATCCCTACAACAGCCATTGCGCCTTTGTTTATTCTTTGGTTTGGATATTCTATCTGGAGCAGGGTTTTGGTGACCATTTTGATTACTTTTTTTCCCATCGCAATCACGGTGTTTGACGGGTTTAAGTCAACAAAACGGGAAATGGAGGAGTTATTGTATACATATGGTGCTACAAAAAAAGATATTTTTCTAAAGTTAAAGTTGCCCACAGCACTGCCTTATTTTTTTTCTGCAATCAAAATGGCAATTCCCCTTAGCGTGATTGGGGCGGCAATCGCCGAGTGGTTGGGGGCACAAGAAGGTCTGGGCTACTTTAGCAAAAGAATGATGACTCAATTGGATGGTGCGGGCGTTTTTGCACCTGTGGTATTGCTATCGGCGGTAGCAATGCTTGCAGTTTGGGTGGTCACGGTGATTGAAAACAGAACAATGAAATGGAGAAAGGAGTTATAAGAATGAAAAAGAAAATATTTGCGTTATGTATGACGGCAGTCATGGCAATGGGTATGGCAGGTTGTGGAAGTACACAAACAGCACAAACACCATCCGAAGATACTGCACAGTTAGAGGATTTTTCCATCGTGCTAGACTGGTATCCAAATGCAATTCATTCCTTCTTGTATACAGGAATTGAAAAGGGATATTACGAAGAAGAAGGATTAAATCTTATCATTCATTTTCCGGCAAACACCAATGATGGCATTTCTATGCCGGCTGTAGGTCAGGCGGATATCGGGATGTATTACCTACAAGATACAATCTTAACTGCAGCAGAATCAGATGTACCAATTGTTTCCGTTGGTGCAGTGACCCAAAGTTCTTTAAATGTTGTGGTTGCACTCAAAGAAAGTGGTATCCAAGGCACAGAGGACTTAAAAGGCAAAAAAATTGGCTATGCCGGTACTGTTCTTTCAGAGGAGATGACAAAGGCGATGCTAGAAAATGCAGGTCTTACAGGGGATGATTGTGAATTTATTGACGTTGGGTTTGATTTATTAACAGCACTAACAACAGGGCAGGTGGATGCAACCATTGGCAATATGGTAAACCATGAAGTGCCTCAATTAGAGGAAAATGGTTTTGAGGTTACTTACTTCTATCCTACATCTTCCGGCGTACCAGAGCATTATGAATTGGTTTTTCTGGCGGGAAAAGACGCGGTAGAAAATAATCCGGAAAAAATTCAGAAATTTTTAAGAGCATCCGAAAAAGCGTTTGCAGATGTAAAGGCAAATCCGGCTGAAAGCTTGCAAACCCTTTTGGATAATCAAAACGAAGAAAATTTCCCGCTCTCAAAGACAGTAGAAGAAAAAAGCTTGGAGATCTTGTTGCCTGTAATGGAAACCCAAGAAGCAGCGTTTCTATTTCAAGATGTGAACGTATGGCAAGAAAATGCAAATTGGCTTTATGATAGAGGTGTATTATCTGAGCAGATTGATGCGTCAACTTTGGTGGTAAATCTCGTTGGAGCAGAATAAAATTGACATGGGTTATAGTATGGAATGATAAAAAGGGTGAGAGATGGTATCTCTTGCCTTTTTTTGTTTTGACCATTACGGTAGAAATGGTTATTTTATCCATGTTTGTTTCATAAAAGATAAGTAGAATTGATATTTTTAGAAAGTATTAGTATAATAGGTATTGTGCTAAATGATTGGAAATAATAAATCGAATGAAAACATCTTGTTTTAACGATATTTTAAAATAAAAAAGAACAGGAAGTGGCGTTATGAAGGCTTTGGTTACGGGAGCGTCAGGCGGCATAGGGCGAGATATTGCCCTTGTTTTAAGCCAAATGGGGTATGATTTGATTTTGGTAAGTCGTGATGTTGAAAAAATGGAGCGGGTAAAGAAAAAATTACCCACACAAGTTCAAATCATAGGAGCAGACTTATCTTCACAAGAAGCGTGCTTTAAACTTTATGAAACAGTAAAGGATCAAGATATTGATATATTGGTAAATAACGCAGGATTTGGTGC
>JBKEAS010000141.1:0-9444 GCA_047972635.1 Anaerotignum sp. | reverse complement strand
AATTAATCATTCCCGCAAGAATGAGTCCATCAGGAATAATCCCCGTTTCCAAATCCACCAAAGCGATTGCCAGTAAAATTAAGGCAAAAACCATAAACATAAGACAATCCAACCTTAGGCCAAACTTATACATCAATCCTACAAAAACAAAGCCTACCAGAAGCTCTGTAGCCGGATAACGCAGAGAAATTTTCTCATGACAACAACGACTTCTTCCTCTTTGCAGTACATAAGACACAACAGGAATTAATTCAAAAGGTGTTAGCGTATGTCCACAAATAGGACAATGGCTCCTTCCACGAATAAACTCCTCACCATTGGCAATACGCCACGCCACGCAGTTGATAAAACTCCCCATAACTAGACCAATCGTAAAGGTCAAAACAAACACATATAGTATAAAATTTGTATCATACAAATAAAACTGCTGCTGCATAAACTCGACTCCTATGTCTAACCAATAGTGATAGAACTGCAACCCGTCACAGCTCTATCACTAGTAATTTCATTAAAATTCATCAATAGTCATTGCCTCAAAAAAGATGATATTTAGGTTGTTGGTATAGGCAATACAACATCGTCATAACCTGCCTCATTAGGTTTATATGTTATTTCAAATGTATCTGCTGTGGTGCCTGTAATGTCAACAGTAGCACTGTCCAGTTGAAGATCTGGACCATCATAGTTAGTTGGCAAAGCTGTGCCCTCAGCCATATTAGCAATCAAAGCTTCAGCATACCATGAACGAACATTTGCTGAATCTGTAGCATATTTCGCACTTGTCGTTGCACCTGTAAATGTAGGAATCGCAATTGCAATCAAAATGGCGATAATACCGATTACAATCAACATTTCCATCAAAGTAAAACCTTTATTATCTCTTTTTTTCATGATTTTTTTCATAATAAAATACCTCCTTCATATTGCTCAATAACATAATATATAATTTGTGAACGGGTTTCCCACAAAAAATAACAACTTAAATTATAACTTAAAACGCTTAAAACACAACTTACATGCTGCCATATAAAGAAAACATGGGTGCGTAAACTGCAAGAAGAATAAAAAGTACAATGGATGCCAAAAAGAAAATAATAACTGGCTCTATGAGCGTTACCATTCTTGAAGTTTGGATATCAATTTCTCCATCGTAAAATTTACTAATTGTATTTAATGTATCCTCTATGGCGCCTGTTTCCTCTCCTACCGCTGTCATTTCTACCAAAAGTCTAGGCAGTTCGGTTTTGTTGTGCAAACTTACGCCAAGGCGCCTTCCTTCCTCAAGCAAAGGTACGACTGCTTTTACTTGTGTTCCAATATATTCATTATCCATAACCTTCCCTGTAATAGAAACAGCCTGCACCACGGATAATCCCGCAGCAAGCAGAGTAGACATGGTAGATGCAAATTGTGATGCTTGTTTCAGCAATGCCAATTTTCCAAAAACAGGGATTTTCAGTTTGAACTTCTCGATTTTCAATTTATTTGCTCTTCGTTTTTCATAAAATTTATATACAACCATGCCAAGTGCAACAAATGCAACCATTGCAAGCCAATATTGCACAAAGAAATTCGAGATAGCAATGAGTATCAGCGTTGGCATAGGTAACTCCACGCCAAGTTCTCCAAAACTTTCTGTAAAAACAGGCACTGCCTTTACCATAATAACAACAATTACAAGAATTGCAACAATTATAGTAAATACAGGATAAACCATCGCACTTTTTACCTTGTTTTTCATCTTTGCACTTTTGTCATAATACTCTTCCAATCGCCGAAAAGATTGCTCCAACGTACCAGATTCCTCTCCAGAGCGTATCGTTTCAACAAAAGTAATCGGCAAATTAGGCCCTTTTTCTTGAAAACTATCCGCCAAACCAATTCCTGCTGATACATCCTTAGAAACCTCTACCATAATGTCTTTTAGTTTTTTATTTTCTGTTTGGTCGGAAATTATTTCAACTGCCCTAAGGATAGGCAATCCTGCACCTACAATAACAGAAAGCTGTGAACAAAGAATTGCCAAATCTGCTTCTTTTATCTTGCCCAAGGCGGCAGAACTTTTTCCAATCCTAACCTCAGAAATGTTAATTACAACATCACAACTTCCTTTTATAAGGTTAACCGCCTCGTACTCATTTGCAGCCTCAATAATGCCTTCAACGTCGACATGGCTTTTGGAAATTGCTTTGTATTTATAGGTAGCCAAAGATATCCCCACCCTCCTTCATTTAGATAAACACCATTAAGTAATATTGCGTTTCATATACTCTATATTTTTTGATGCCATTAACGCCGTTTTGCTAGAGATTTTTCTATCACGATAAAGCTGAATGATTGAATTGTCCATTGTTACAGAGCCTTTGTCAGCTGTTGTGGAAATAATATTATCAATTTGTGGTGTTTTTCCTTCACGAATTAAATTTCTAATTGCAGGATTAACCAACATCAATTCACAAGCCAAAGCCCTTCCGTTACCGTCTTTTTTCGGTAACAACTGCTGTGCCAAAACGCCCATCAAAGTTATGGATAACTGCAAACGAATTTGCTGCTGCCTTGCCTCCGGAAACGAGTCAACAAGACGATCTACAACCTCGGATGCCGAACCAGTATGCAAAGTTGCCAAAACCAAATGCCCTGTTTCTGCCGCTTTCAAAGCCGTTTCCATTGTCATCGTATCTCTCATTTCACCAATCAAAATAACATCGGGATCTTCTCTTAATGCAGAACGAAGTCCTGCTTCATAGCTTTTGGTATCACGCCCAACTTCTCTTTGGTTAAAAATAGAGCGATCCGGCTTATAAACATACTCAATTGGGTCTTCCAAAGTAATAATATGACAAGCTCTTGTATGATTAATACGATCAATGATAGACGCCAATGTGGTCGACTTACCAGAACCCGTCTGACCCGTTACGATAACAATGCCACGAGTTAGTTCTGTGAAGCTTCCAACTGCCTCTGGCAACCCTAAGTTTTCTAAAGCAGGAATTCCATCATTTAATAAACGAATAACTACAGAAGTATGCTCTTGTTGTCTAAACAAATTCACACGCACACGCACGCCTTCAATTGTGATTGCCAAGTCCATTTCCCCTACTTCAAGAAAATCATCGTAACGATATCTCGCTAATTCCACCGCATAACTATCACAATCATTATCATCTAAAACAAAATCTGCCATAGACTCAAGACTCCCATTCACACGACATTTTGGAGGTAATCCAAAAATCAAATGAATATCTGAAGCTTGCTTACCATTTGCATAAAGTACTAATTCATCAATCTTCATAATCATAATCCTCTGAATTTGTAATTCTTCTTGCCTCTTTTACTGTAGTGACACCCTCTAAAACAAGCCTTTGGCAATTATCTGCCAACGATATAAAACTTTTATCGCTAAATACAATATCTGCCAATTCTTCTCTACCTTTACCGGCAGAAACAGCTGCTTTAATTTTTTTATTCATAGACAGAATTTCAAATACCGCAACACGACCTTTGTAGCCTGTATTGAAACAAGAATGGCAACCTTTTCCGTGATAAAATTTGCTATCCGTGTTACTAGACAAGCCCATGCTGTTTAATTCATCCTCTGATGGCGAATATTCTTCACGACAAGCAGGACAAATTCTACGCACAAGACGCTGTGAAACAACGCCATTCAACGCTCCTGAAATAAGATATGGTTCAATCCCAATATCAATCAAACGGTCTATTGTAGCAACCGCACTATTGGTGTGGATGGTTGATAGAACCAAATGCCCTGTAATAGCTGCTCTCATGGCAATTCCCGCCGTTTCACCATCACGAATTTCACCAACAGCAATGATATCCGGATCCTGTCTAAGAATAGCTCTTAAACCACTGCTAAATGTCATACCTGCTTTTTCATTGATCTGAACCTGATTAATTCCCGATATATTATACTCAACAGGATTTTCAAGAGTAATTAAATTACTCTCTATCGTATTCAATTCTCTAATCATGGTATACAATGTGGAAGATTTTCCCGAACCTGTGGGCCCTGCAATTAAAACAACACCGCCGCCTTTTTGGTTAATCAATTTCGTATACTTTTCTAGATCTTCGCCAATCAAACCAATTTCAGTTTTATTTAGCAACTGCACATTTTTATCAAGAAGTCGAATAACGATTTTTTCGCCATAAATAGTAGGCAAAGTTGACATACGTAAATCGATATCTGAATTTTTAACTTGAACATTGGAACGTCCATCTTGAGGCACTCTACGCTCTGCAATATCCATCCCGCCCATGATTTTCAAACGAGAAGTAACAGCCGCCTGCACATTCTTAGGAATTACCATAATGTTACGTAACAAACCATCAATTCTCATTCTAACACGAACTTCTTTTTCATATGGTTCAATATGAATATCGCTGGCGTGTTCTATTACCGCTTGTTCAATCAATGAATTTACCAAACGAATGGTTGGTGCTGAATGTTCATCGTTGTCGATATTATTGGAAAAAAAGGAGTCTCTAAAAAGGGGCGTCTCTGGTAGCTCATCAAATTCACGCTTCATATCGGCAATCGCCCTTGTAGCATCACCTTTTCCATATAAGGATGCAATACTTCTTTGAATAGAATCCTCTGTCGAAATCAACGGTACAATTTTTTTCTTGCTAACCGCTTTTACGTCTTGAAGAGCCATAAAGTTAAGCGGGTCCCCCATTGCAACATAGAGTACATCCCCTTCTAACTTCACCGGCACAAGGCAAAAATTACTTGCCATTTTTTCAGGTATAAATTCAGAAACAGAAGTAGGTATGGATATCATTGATAAATCAATAGAATCAATTCCCAATTGTAGCTTCAATGTATCAATAAGCTGTTCTTGCGAAATAACCCCATCTTCAATTAGCTGCTTTCCTAAACGGTTTTTCGTGTCATGCTGTCTGCTTAATGCAACTTGCAACTGCTCGTCTGTGATGACTCCCGTTGCCAATAATACATCGCCCAATCTTTTGTATTTCATCCTTATTTCGTCCCCTTACTGTCAAATTCTAAATATTTAATTTAGCGTACGGAAATAAAATTCATAGCTTTTTTTTAGATTATGATCACTTTTGCTCTGTATCACATAATTTCCAGAAAATACACCATCGATATAGTTTAATGAAAAAGACTCTATTTCTATGGTGGTATACATCCCGCCATTTAATAGCACAACCACAGGTGCATCTTCTTCGTCATCGCTTTTTTCATTCGTCAAATTCACATGAAGCCAACCACCATTGACGAATAAATGTCCGTTGTTGATACTATAATTCGCATTGGTAAACTGAATGACACCATCTTCCTCATTGACATCAGAAGCGAAACGTAAAACATCAGATAACACAACATCGATTGTAGCCGCCAATATATCTCCTTCTGAAATGAATACAGATTTTCTGTAGATGCTGGTTGACGCTCTAACAGCAATGGTAATTGATATTGTAAGAAGTGAAATGATCAATAAGGTTGCGGTGGCTTCAAAAAGGGAAAATCCTTTGTTATTTTTTATTTTCTTCATTTTATTCACCTTCCGCTATCATTTCATAGGAAGCCATTCCAGCCAAACCACCATAATAATTCACGTCATAAGTGTATGTAACCGTACCGTTTTTTAGTATTTTAATTTCCCCGGCTCTATAACTTTCTTGATTTTCCACCGATTTCAAATTACTACGATACGTTTTATCATTTTCTTCTATTTTTAAATTTATGCTTGACGCACTAACCGTTGCACCCGCCAAAAGCATAGCAGATAGCGAAAAAATAGCGATCGCCGATAAGGTTTCAATCAGAGTTTCCCCTTTTGCATTTCTTCTCTTTTTTAAAATTCTCAAGGGTACACCCCCTTTGTAACAAAACCTGTATCATACATCACTTTTGTGTTAAGCGTATATTCCGTAATATCATATGTTTTTGTTACCCATGCCCATCCCAATTCACCTTCAACATACACTTGATGCGTATCCATATCACTCATAACAACTTTTTCTGCTGCATCCTTACTTGGTGCACTTACACTTGCTTTAAACATCACAGTCATTGCATTATCTTCCTCAGTAACATCATTTAATGTTAATACACATGTAAGCAAATATGAGTCTGTATCTAACGACATTTTTAGTAAAATATCTTCCATGCCATCTCCAGAAATTACAAACTCTCTTGTCAATACATCTCCAACCACAATAGGATCTAGATATTGCGTATGGGACTGAAATGCTTCGTAAATCATATCTGCCAAGTCTTCTCTAATTCTTGCTGCATAGCCCTCATCGTATGTCATTTGTGTGCTGATTTCTGCCAAATCGCTATGCCTTGCAGGATTTATAGTTAAATATTCGGCCTGACATTCATACACCGTGTTTTTTTCCCAAGCTGTATATTCCAACCCACCAAAAACATCTTGCAAAAAATTTGCAGCTGAGCCTACAGAAAGATAGCCTTTTTGATAGGCATCTCTATTCCGTATTTTATCGGCATTTGCCGTTGCTGATGTTACAATAGCCGAAGAAACCATAAAACAAACAAGAAAAAGCATTAAAGCAAGTAGAATCGAGGCGCCTTTTTGACTATTTAATTTTTTCACAAAAAGCACCTCTTTTCTGATTACATTCTGTCATACAAAAAATATATTTACATACTTTTATCTCTGATTATTGACAATATTTCTCAAAGTGTTGGCCAATCTCCGTGATGATCTAAGATGGCAATTCTAGGATAAAGGTAATAACCAGTCATCGTATTTGACCATGTAGTCGATACGCTATTCGTTGAAGTCCAAGAGCCGTTATAAAATATCGTTCTTATTTGAGTACGTGTTTTACTTGTTCCTGCCGAACCGCTATTTCCACTGCCCGTCGGGTAATAGCAAGTTGTAGAATTAATTCCCGTACTAGAAGAAATTGTAAATCCGTAACTCTTAATTCCGGAAACTGTAGCAACTGTATAACATTTTTGAATTTGCGAGCCTGTTTCGGTTTCACTCACAAAGCCCGAAGCATCTGCATTCTGGGATATAAGTTTTCCTACGTTATAACAATCGGCAATTGTGCCGGTATTCTTAAGAGCGAAACCAGCTACATCGCCATTAATATTTGTAATGCTGATATTTGCATACGAAGTATTAATCGTACCATTGTTTTCCCACACAAAACCTGCACTTCCATACGAAGTCGTTTGTGCGTCAATTGTACCTGTTGCAAAACAATTCTGGATTGTCCCATTATTTATCTTGGCAAGAGCTGCTACCCCCTCGGTAGTGGTATCAATATCCACACCAATCAAGCCCAGTTCACTAACGCTACCATCTTTATCAATACTACTAAATAACGGTTTTGTCAAACCAAAAATACGCATGCCATTGTTTCCGGTTTTATATCCATTATACGTCTTGGCAGTTCCACCTTTAAGATATCCGCCCACAAAATGATAACCCCCATTCACAATATCACCTGTGTTCTCATCGGCTATAATGTCATGGTCTAGTTTCATATACCATCCCTTAGATGCATGTGTACTCATGTTTTGAAGTTGTTCTGCCGTACGTATCTTAAGCGGTTCGTGGGAATTTGCCTCTAGCGCTTTCATGGAAAAAGTGTCTGCAAACGCTGCATTAACATAAAATGTCTGCACTGCAGAAGTTCTATCAACATCTGTGACAATTTCATAGGCAAATTCAATTTCTTTGCTTACATCTCCACTTTCAGGCATCAACAATTCCACACTCTCATCGCTAAGGCTATATAGGTCATACGTACCATTTTCTACAAAAACATCACTTTCTAAAACAGAGTCTACTTTCAGCTGTGTTCCATCAACCTTTACCTCTCCCGTATCCGTAGATAAGCGAAGAACACCATAACCTGCTTTTGCAATTGATTTGCTATTGGTTGAATCATATGCACCTGAATACACAAGTGTATCTTCATCATTCATATAGTTAAACATATACGTGCCATCTGAATATGTTTCGTAATACACAAGATATCCCGTTTTTTTGGCGAGCATTTCATAGTACCAATCTCCGTAATGAACGTATGTTACAGCAGCCTCTCTTGGGTTTGTGACAACAGCCGGGAAGGAATATGGCAGTGATTGCAAGGATGACAACCATGGGTGCGTGTTTGCTACACTTGCTTCCCCTGACGCCTGCGCAGTTCCGCTTGCTCCAAAGGAGACTCTTGAAAGCCCTAAGAAATCAACGCCAACCGCACCATTTAGCGTGTTCATTGTGACACCACTCCCCACAACATCTGTGAGGTAATAGCCATTTGTTAGCGTTATCTTATCTTGTTTATATATAAGTGGATAAGGTTTAACTGGTGCATTTTCTGTTTCCCATTCACAATAAGAATATACATTTGTTATAGCCATGTTTCTTTTGGCTGTATTTGTGAGCCAGTAGGCACCCCAGATGTTTTCAAACCCTGCACAAACACCGGCAATACTTACCGTTCCTGTAGATCTAGAAGCTTTGACTACACCACCTGTATAAGAATTTGTTATAGTTCCTGCACCATTAATGGAGCCAACAAGTCCGCCAACCATTCTTCTACTAGACCCTGTTACCTCTTCCGTAACCAATTTGTTTACAGCACTGCAATTATCAATTTTACCAAAATTTACACCTACCAAGCCGCCTATCATAGATGTCGCCGTTCTTGTGTTTGTTGGTGCATATTTTACCGTATATCCAGATACAGAGCAATTTATAATAGACGCATAAGAATACGTGGCATTGTCTGCATAATTCCCGTCGGTTCCGACATATGTCAGCCCAACCAAGGCACCAACACCAGTAGGTTCTAGCAGGACGCTATTATACTCAGAGATAACATATCCCGAATCATTTTCCGGATCAGACGCAACCATGACAATATTTTGCAATTGCGCCCCTTCTATCTCACCAAAAAGACCTACAAATTTGTAATCATCATCAGCGTACCTCCGACACCTAAAATCTATAATTTCATATCCATGTCCATCATAGCTGTGCTTAAAGTTGCTTGGGCTATATTGATTTCCATTTGCATCTGTATACACTTTATTATTGGGGCGACCTATAGGTCTGTTGCGATAGGTATTACTACTGGAAGTATCCATTAAATCATAAGTTTCGCCGCAATATTTCTTTGTATATGCACCAAAGTCTACGGTATTTTCCTGAACAAAGTAATATTTCGTGCTTTTGCTGTCCGCCCATTTTGTTGTGTTCCAATAATAACCGGCACGTGCCAATGCATTTAAATGTCTAGGACTTCTAACAAAAATCGGACTATCCTCTCCACCTGGATCAGCAGGGGTAGCTACCACGGCTATACTCACCTTCGGATTTATGGCATTTTTTGCAAAATCAGGACAATAGAAAAAGATATAATCTTCAAACATTATTTCAGTGTCATAATACCCTGTAATCTTTAAAC
>JBKEAS010000024.1:0-5473 GCA_047972635.1 Anaerotignum sp. | reverse complement strand
TTCTTACCTTATTGCTCGCCCATATTATGTTCTGTATCCCTTATGTTGTTTTAAGCATCATGCCAAAATTGCGTTCCTTAGACCCAAACTTAGCAGATGCAGCACTAGATCTTGGGGCAACACCCATACAAGCACTTTGGAAAGTGATCGTCCCCCAAATTATGCCGGGCATCATCTCAGGTGCGCTGATTGCCTTTACGATGTCTTTTGACGATTTTGTCATTTCTTATTTTGTAACAGGCAATGGTGTAAATAATATTTCTATCTTGGTTTATACCATGAGTAAACGTATAAACCCCTCTATTAATGCCTTAAGCACCTTGGTTATCTTGTTGATTACCGTAGTGTTGCTCGTGGTAAATATCATCCCTATCATCAAAGAAAAGAAAGGAAGAAAATTAACATGAAAAAAATAATTACATTGGCTCTTGGCTCTGCTTTATTGCTCTCTGGTTGTGGTGGAAGCAACGGCGATACTGCAATCCTTGCAGAAGAAAAATACGGTTCTTACACCCTAAAGGTATACAACTGGGGCGAATATATGGGAGAAGATCTCATCTCCAACTTTGAGGACCAATTTGGTGTAAAGGTAATTGTTGAATATTTCGACTCCAACGAAATGATGTATACAAAATTACAAGCAGGCGATGCATATGATGTCATCGTACCTTCCGATTATATGATCGAACGATTGATTTCAGAAGATATGGTACAAGAATTGGATCTATCAAAAATACCAAATGTATCTAACCTTGCCGAAGGCGTAAAAAATCTTCCTTATGACCCAAGCAATACCTATTCCATTCCTTATTTCTGGGGCAATGTAGGTATCATGTATAACCATACCACAGTAAACCCTGCTGATGTGGAAAAATTAGGTTATAACATCTTTTTAGACCCAACTTATGCCGGCCGTATCTATGCGTATGACTCCGAAAGAGACTCTTTCATGATGGCATTTAAGGCATTGGGTTACTCTATGAACACAGAGGACGAGGCTGAAATCCAAGCTGCCTACGAATGGTTGCTTAAAATGAATGATACCATGTCCCCAGCTTATGTAACAGACGAAGTAATTGACGGTATGATCAATGGAAACAAAGACATTGCTGCTGTTTATAGCGGCGATGCTACAACCATATTAGAAGAAAACGATGATATGAGCTTTTTCCTTCCTGCAGAAGGCACAAACCTTTGGAGCGATGCTATGGTCATTCCTGCGAATGCAGAAAACCCTCTTTTGGCACACGAATTTATTAACTATGTGCTAACTTACGAGGCTTCTTATGATAATTCAGAAACAGTAGGCTATACCTCGTCCAACCAACAAGTCATAGACGATATGTCCTCTGCTGATGGGGATTACAATGGCAATACTGCCTACATTCCAAGAACAGACTATGCCAAAGACGAAGTGTTCCAAGACAAGGCTGTCTTAAAACAAAAATTGGCAGAACTTTGGATTAAAGTAAAAGCCGCTCACTAAGGTTCATAAAAAAAAGGCATTACCCCTTTACGAGGTAATGTCTTTTTTTCATAGGAAAGTAAAATCATATTGTTTTTTTGACACCTCCTACAAAATAGAAGTATAATGAAAGCAAAAAACGAAGATAGAAAAGGATAAACTCATGAAGCCAACAAATAAAGTTATCTTATATTATAAGGCATCTGCGGATGAAATAACAATTTTAGGCATCAAAGGTAGAACACAACAAGTCGTTATACCCAAAACCATAGAAGGCAAACCTGTGGTTGCCATCGGGCCTTATGCCTTTGCCATAGAAGAAGAATTACCTCCTTCTGACGTCCAACCATTTGAAACTATCATTACCCTTAGCCAAACTGAAGAAATACGTACAAAACCTCTTTTGGAAGATACAGGCTGTGCCATCTCTCGTTTGGTTCTACCCGATACCCTCCGTGAAATCCATTCTTATGCTTTTTCGGGATGTCGGGCGTTACGCCATATCCTCTTGCCTGACGGGCTTAGTGTGATTGGTGAGCACGCTTTTTCGGGATGCGAAGAAATCACATCTCTAACCTTACCTAAAACACTAATCAAAATTGGCGGTTACGCCTTTTATAATTGTCGTGCCTTAGCCACCTTAGACATACCACAGCAAGTAGAAAAAATCGGGCGTTATGCCTTTTATAACTGTAGAAGCTTAACCAAAATTAATATTCCCAAAAACGCACAAAATCTGGAAACAGGATTGTTTTTAAACTGCGATGGCCTCTATGAAATCCATTTTGGTCAGTGCAGACATATTGCCGACCTCATTTCGGTTTTAAGCCAAGAATTATTATTGACCATAGATTTTTCCCAAACACAGGCAAAGCTACTCATACCCGACTTCCAGTATGAATATATCGAAAACACACCCGCAAGGATGTTCCACCAAGTAACCTATGGCACAGGGCATCTTTTTCGGCTTTGTATCCATAATTCAGATATTGATTTTCGTAGATACGACGAATTGTTCTACCTAACCAAGCGCGAAGATGCAGCAACCTTTGTGCTTCTTCTGGCATTATTTCGCCTAGCCTATCCTTATCGATTAGCAGAAAATGCCCACAAAGCCTATCTTTCTTATTTAGAGGAACATTGGCTTTTTGCAACAAATTATTTTATTGATCAAAACGACTTGGAAACAATCCGTCTTTTTGCCCAATGGGCACTCTTAAACAAAGAAACCTTACCCCAAGCCATTTTGTCAGCACAAAAAAGAAATCGAACGGAAATCCTTAGTTTTCTTATGGATTATCAGCATACCCTATCCGTCAAGCCAAAGAAAAAAACCTTTGATTTGTAAAAGAGAAGGAGGAAAAAGAATTCACCATGAATGAAAATCATAAACGCCTAATAGAAATTGGCAATACAATTTTAAATGCCTCCAGAAACGAGCTATATCTGTCCTTGCGATTTATGGATATCGCCCTAAGCGGGCTGCGTTATGAAATGAATCTCTCCTCTCTTTATGTCGGAACGGATGGGGAAAAGGTTTTGTTTAACCCACGTTTTCTCATAGAGCGTTATCAGTCTGATCCGATATTGGTAAATCGGTTGTATCTGCATATGTTGCTCCACTGCATCTTTCGCCACCCCTTCCATATGGAAAAACGCGACGAAGCACTTTGGGGACTTTCTTGCGACATCGCCGTAGAATCTATCATCGACGCCCTTATGGTAAAAGCCACCCATATGGTGGTATCGGATCAAAGAAGTGAGATCTATCGCCTACTAAAAAGCGAATTAAAAGTCCTTTCTGCCGAAGGAATTTATCGTAAGCTATCAGACAAAAATTATGATGCAGGTGAGTTTGGAAAACTCCAACTCGCCTTTTGGGTAGACGACCATGTTTTTTGGGAAAAAACAAACGAAGATAACCAAGATAACCAAGACAATCAAGATAATCAAGATAACCAAGATAACCAAGATAACCAAGATGATACACAAAAAAATCAGCAACAACAAGAATATGAAAAAAAGTGGCAACAAATTGCTGAAAAAATGCAAACCAATCTGGAAACCTTTTCAAAAGAAATGGGCGAAGAAAGCGGAGATTTGCTACAAATTTTAAAAATAGAAAATAGACAAAAATATGACTATACGCATTTTCTAGAAAAATTCGTTACCTTAAAAGAGGATCTTCATGTAGATGATGATACCTATGATTATATCTTCTATACGTACGGCTTATCTCTTTATGGAAATATGCCATTAATCGAGCCATTGGAATATAAAGAAGTGAAAAAAATAGAGGAGCTTGTCATAGCCATCGACACCTCCGCATCTTGCGAGGGCGAAACCGTACAACGCTTCTTGGAACAAACCTTCGCAATTTTAAATCACCAAGAGTCATTTTTCAATGAATTTCACATCCATATCATCCAGTGCGATACAAAAATCCAGCAGGACACCGTCATAACCTCTATGGGCGATTTGGAAAAATTTATGGACACCTTTCAGCTGATGGGCAATGGTGGCACAGACTTCCGTCCTGTCTTTACGTATGTAAACAAACTGATCGAAGAAAAAACATTCAAAAATCTAAAAGGGCTGATTTATTTTACCGATGCCTATGGCACATTCCCAAAAAACAAACCGCCTTACAGCACAGCCTTTGTTTTTTTTGCGGAAGCATATTTAGACTTAAATGTACCCCCTTGGGCCATTAAGGTCGTACTCAGCCACGACGATTTATCCATCTATGACGACAAGTAATTTTTATCTGGCCCCTCTCTTTTAGAGGCATATATGCCCCTTTAGAAAGCACGCAAAGCAATACGCAGTCATACGAGCATCTTTCCATTTACGATAAGGAGAACTGATTATGAATATCAAACAAGCTAAAGATGAAATCAAAAAAGCGGTGCATGCCTACTTGCTAAAAAATGAATTTGGTGAATATGTAATCCCACGCATCCGTCAGCGTCCCATTCTCTTAATGGGTGCCCCGGGGATTGGCAAAACCGCCATCATGAACCAAGTCGCAAGGGAATGCGGCGTTGCTTTGGTGGCATATAGCATAACCCACCATACACGCCAAAGCGCCATCGGGCTGCCTTTTATCAGCCACAAAGACTTTGGTGGCAAGGACTACGCCGTAACTGAATATACCATGAGCGAAATCATTGCCTCCGTCTATGAAAAAATGGAACAAACAGGGCTATCCGAAGGTATCCTTTTCATTGATGAAATCAATTGTGCCTCCGAGACCCTCGCTCCGGCTATGCTCCAATTCTTGCAGGCAAAAACCTTTGGTGCTCACAGCGTGCCCGAGGGTTGGCTCATCGTGTCCGCCGGCAATCCGCCGGAATATAACAAAAGCGTACGTTCCTTTGACATCGTAACCCTAGATCGTGTGAAAAAAATAGATGTCACGCCCGATTTTTCGATTTGGAAGCAATATGCTTATAAACATTCCGTCCATGGGGCAATTTTATCCTATTTGGAAATCAAGAAAAACCACTTTTATGCCATAGAAACTACCGTAGATGGAAAACAATTCGTTACCGCACGTGGTTGGGAGGATCTCTCAGAAATTTTGAAAGTTTACGAAACCATAGGCATTTCCGCCGATGCTGACACCATCAGCCAATACCTACAACACGAAAAAATCGCAAGGGATTTTGCCAACTATCTGGATCTGTACCGTAAATATAAAACCGACTATCGCGTAGAGGACATACTAAAGGGCACCTTCACTAAGCAAAGTACGCAAAAGCTTTCCTCTGCCAGCTTCGATGAAAAGCTAAGCGTTCTGGGCTTGCTCTTAAGTCGTCTTTCGGATGACTTTAAGCTTGCCTACGAAAAAGACCTTTTCACCACCAAATTACACCAAGCCTTGCTGGAATTAAAAGAGCGTTTCGAAAGCCCTTATTGTACCAATACACCTTGGGAAACGCTGTTTGAAACCTTGCTTGCAGAAAAAGAAGCCTCCTTTGAAAAGGAGGAAAAAGCAAACCTGTT
>JBKEAS010000011.1:0-7346 GCA_047972635.1 Anaerotignum sp. | reverse complement strand
GGTGATTCTGTCTTTAACCGTGCAACGCAGGCTTTGCGTCAGCAAGGTTCTACAATGAAAATTTTGGCTTCTTATGCGCCGGCGATAGATATGGGGCTTTTGATGCCCGGTTCCATCATTATTGATGAACCTGTGACCTATGGATCATGGACACCTAAGAACTGGAATGGTAAATTCCTTGGACCATGTACGGTAAGAGAAGGTATCAGAGATTCGATGAATATTTTGGCAATTAAGGCGTATATGATGGTTGGTGGCGAAATGTCTTTCAAATATTTGGAGAATTTTGGACTATCAACTTTGCTTGAAGTTGATAAAGCTGCAACAACAGCTTTAGGTGGTTTGACGCAGGGTATTTCTGTCTTGGAAGGAACGGCAGCATACGCAACCATTGCAAACGGCGGTGTCTATAATGAGCCTATGTACTATACGGTTGTTTACGACCATGATGGCAATGTTTTGCTTGATAACTCAACTGCTGAAACACACCGTGTTATCAAAGAAACAACAGCGTATATGCTAACAGATATGATGGTAGATGTTATCACAAGTGGTACAGGTACACAGGCAGCACTAAATGGCATGAGAGTTGCCGGTAAGACTGGTACAACAAATGATACGATCGATTTAACTTTTTATGGATACACGCCATATTACACAGCGGGTATCTGGATGGGTTATGATACATCAAAAGAAATAAAGAATGCAGGTAATGCGCACTTGAAAATTTGGCGTACGGTTATGAATGATGTTCATAGAAATCTTGCAAATAAAGAATTCCAAAGTCCAGATGGCATTGTGACGCAAAGTTATTGTGCAGTTACCGGGGATATTCCTGGTGAGTTATGCAATCAAGACTATTATGGCTATAGCACATATTCAGATCTTGCAGCATCCGATTTTAGCGGAACATCAAGTGTATGCACAAGTCATAAATCATTTACCGTATGCTCGGAATCAGGCAATCTTGTTTCTGAAAACTGCCCTAGCACCGATCATGTTGAGGTTGTTCTTGCGGTGGATGACGATGGGAATATCATTGGGAAACCATCTACCATTCCTTCGGGTAAAATGGATCTTGATGTAAGCAAAACTTGTACGATGGATCATAAATCTACGACGCAAATACCACCAATAGGTGGTGGTAATATTGATAATGGAAATGGTGGTACAGGAGAGGGTAGCATAACAAATCCATCTACAGAAGATGAGCTAGAAAATTATATTGATAATACTGATACTGTTCCAGGAGATAATGTCTGGAATGATGGGAACTTTGGTATTAATTAATTGTGAAAGAAATCCCCCTTACACGATGTGTTGGGGGGATTTTTATGGCTATAAATTGTGCGACTAGTATGTTTCTTATAAAATATATAGAAATAACACACATTTTAGTTTATAATAAATAATAGTTTAAAAAGGAAGAGCGTTTTTCGCAGCACTGGAGTGTATTTTATGTTTACAATTTTTCTGGTAACAATCGCAACAATTATGTTTGCTTGCTTGGTTTTTAATAAAATTTCAAATCGGCTTGGTATTCCAATGTTACTAATTTTTATATTACTTGGGATGATTTTTGGTTCAGATGGTTTGGTCAAAATATCGTTTGATGATTATGTCTTAGCTGAGCAAATTTGTACAGTTGCATTGATTTTTATCATGTTTTATGGTGGATTTGGCACGAAGTGGAGTAAAGCAAAACCAGTTGCAGTTAAGGCGATTTTGTTATCCTCATTAGGGACGGTGATAACTGCTGTTCTTGTTGGGGTATTTTGTTATTTCGCTTTAAAATTTGATTTACTTGAAAGTTTTTTAGTTGGTGCCGTAATAAGTTCAACCGATGCCGCTTCGGTGTTTTCCATCTTACGATTAAATAGATTGAATTTGCGATATAATACAGCGTCTATCCTAGAAGTTGAAAGCGGAAGTAATGACCCGTTTGCGTATATGCTGACGATAGTCGTGTTATCAATCATGGGCGGAAACAGCACTGCGTTTGGTTTTGGCTTAATGTTAATCAAACAAATCTCGATAGGGTTATTTTTTGGTGGAATTGTAGGAGTTATTACAAACTATATTATGAATAACTTTAAGTTTTCGGTTGATGGGTTTGATACAATTTTTATTGTTGCGGTCGCCATTACTTCATACTCCACTGCTACAATTTATGGGGGAAATGGATATTTAAGTGTATATTTAACGGGATTGATTTTAGGGAATATGAAAATGAACAATAAAAAGTCGTTGGTTCATTTTTTTGACGCAATTACTGGCTTGATGCAAATGTTATTGTTTTTCTTGCTTGGACTACTATCATTTCCATCACAGCTTTTAGACGTAGCGGTACCAGCTATATGTATTTTTTTGTTTTTAACTTTTATCGCAAGACCGCTTGCTGTTTTTGCAGTGCTTGCACCTTTTCGGAGCAAATTTAACCAACAACTTCTAATTGCTTGGTCTGGTATGCGTGGGGCAGCTTCCATCGTGTTTGCTATAGTTGCTGTAACGAGTCCACAGGTGACGGAAAATGACATTTTCCATATCGTGTTTTTTATTGTTCTTTTATCCATACTTTTTCAAGGGACTTTGATACCTCATGTTGCAAGGTTATTCAAAATGGTAGACGATAAATCTGACGTTTTGAAAACATTTACCGATTATAGCGATGAGGTGCCGATAAAGTCAATTGAATTTAATTTAGGTGTAAATCATAGTTGGATTGGCGCACCCATCGCGAATATCACTTTACCTCCAGACTCTGTGATTGCTTTGGTAATTAGAAAAGGGGACAGATTAAGACCGAGTGGTCAGTTGGTTTTACTAGAAAAAGACACATTGATTTTGGTTGGTAATGCCATTGATCGTAAAAATGAAATGGATATCTATGAAAAAGAAGTGAAGAAAGACAATGATTGGGTTGGAAAAAGAATTTCTGAAATTAAAATTAGCAACCTGTTGATTTTAATGATTAGGCGTGGCGGCAATGTGATCATACCAAAGGGAGATACAACAATATTAGAAAATGATATCATTGTAATAAATGAAATAGAATAGCGACGGTTTATTGTACCCAATTATGTGGATTTTGTTGCTGATAAGTGTTGTGGTTTCAAAGCATACGGTATTTTCATCAAAAAGGACAAAGAATAAGACCTTTCTTTTTTCAACAAACATTGAATAAAAGAAAGGTCTTGATTTTAGAGTTTTTTGACATAAAAAAGTGAGTCACTCGGGGCTCGAACCCGAGACACCTGGATTAAAAGTCCAGTGCTCTACCAACTGAGCTAGTGACCCACAACGAATATTAGTATACAAGAAAAAAATATAGTTGTCAATATTTTTTTAAAAAAACATGAGAAATATTTCTGATTTGTTTTTTAGAGAAATTTAATGAAATTAATAATTATGTAAGGAAGTCAATGATATTTTGTAAAAAAGATTTGTTATGATATAATAAAAATGTAATGTGGAAGAGGAGGATTTGGTATGGATAGATTTAATATTCTTGTGTGTGATGATGACGAGGCGATTGTGGACGCCATAGAAATTTATTTGAGACAGGAAGGATATAATATTTTAAAGGCTTATAATGGTTTAGATGCCTTAGACATTTTAGAAAAAAATGAGATACATTTAATTTTACTTGATATTATGATGCCGAAGCTAGACGGCTTAAATACCACTGTGAAAATAAGAGAAACTTTGAATATACCAATTATCATTCTTTCTGCAAAGTCAGAAGATACGGATAAAATATTAGGATTGAATTTTGGTGCGGATGATTATGTTACAAAACCGTTTAACCCATTGGAACTTTTGGCAAGAGTAAAAAGCCAAATGCGTCGTTATACGGCACTAGGCAGCATTGCTGAAAAAAGTAATGTCATTAAAATTGGCGAGCTTGAGCTAGATAAGGACGCAAAAGAAGTTCGTATTGGTAATGAACAGGTTAAATTAACGGCAACAGAATATGGAATACTGCAATTGCTAATGGAAAATGCAGGTAAGGTTTTTTCTATTGATCAAATTTATGAAAAAGTTTGGAATGAACTTTCTTTTGCTCCAGAAAATACGGTATCCGTACATATCCGTCGTATTCGTGAGAAAATTGAAATTAATCCGAAAGAACCAAGGTATTTGAAGGTGGTGTGGGGGATTGGATATAAAATTGAAAAAATTTAAAAGTTATCAAACAAAATGGAAGATGATTTGTACTTTTCTGCTTCTCATCTTTGCTATAGTAAACTTTTTTTCTGCTATGTTGGCTGCGAAAATTTCAACTCATTGGGAAACTGGAATTTTTGAGGCGAGTTCTATATATGAAACGTATGAGTTTAAAAATAAATTTGCCGAAGCCTTGGATGAAGTTATCATGACCAATGTTTATTATCGTAATGAAAACCATATTTTGAGTGGAAATTTGGTAAATCGGGAAGAATTGATTACGGATTTTAAACGATATTACGGCATCAAGGATGGGGTTATTACAGGAAATACGCAAATTAATGAAGATCTTAATGGCTTGATTATAAATGGATATATTCCAAATGCATTGGAAAGCAACTTTGAGGAATATAAAGAGTTGGTTGAAAGCCGATTGCCTTCATACCAAAAGATGCACATTCAAAATCAGCTAGATCAGTACAAACAAAGTGTTCGCAAACTAAATTTATTAAACAATTTTCTTTATTATGTAGAAGATGGCAATGGAAATATTGTCTCTGGAAATACGACACGAAAAGAAATGGATCTTATGGGGCATACGGTCGTTCTTTCTTCTGGTTTTAGTAGCGACAATATTGGTGTTATGACGTATTCTAAAAAGAATGCTTTAATGGAAGATAGTACGTATAAAGTATATGCAGGTGCTCGCGATCCTTTTGAAGTAGGAGATGAATTTTACGATTTAGAGCAAGATTTTCTTTTGGCAAAAGTGGGACTGCCTTCTTTACTTGCTTCTTTTGTACTCTCTAGTATTATTGTTATTTTATGTATGCTATATCTTATTCGAGTGGCTGGACAAAGTGAAAAGGATGGACCAATTACTTATTTGGCAGTGGATCAAATTTATAATGAAATTCACTTCGCCATAGTGTGTACGCTGGTGTTTTTCTCAGGCGTATTTGGACTGAGCACCTTATCAAAGATTTTATATCAGAATGGGATTGTTTGGGCATATATACATATTTGTCTTTTGGGAATTGTATATATAATTAATGTTGCAACAATTGTTTCTTATATTACTTCGGTTTCCAGGCAGATTAAGGGTAAAGTCTTTTTGAAAAACACGTGGATATCGGTAACCATTCGCCGTATGGCCGAGTTGTTTACAGGCAGAACATTACGAGGTTGGATGATCGTAGTCATGCTTTGTTATGGGTTGGGAAATTGTGTACTTACGAGCTTTACTATTTATATAGGGCAATTAAATTATTATAAACTATGTTTTTTATTTGGAGTCATATTATTTCTCTTCAATGCTTTATGTATATATCTATTTGTGAGAGCGTTGCGTTCTTTGAAATACATTATGATTTCTGCTAGAGAAACTTCAAAAGGTAACTTACAGTATAAATTAGAATTAGAAAAAATCTCACCTTCATTTATAAATTTTGCTACGGATATAGCGAATATTCAGGATGGGTTAAAAAATTCTGTTGAAGAAGCCTTAAAAGGCGAAAAGATGAAGGCGGAGCTAATTACAAACGTATCTCATGATTTAAAAACGCCTTTAACTTCAATCATTTCATATGTTGATTTATTGCGTGGGCTTAAGTTAGAAAACCAAGTGGCAACCAAGTACGTACAAATTTTGCACGACAAGTCTTATCGCCTAAAGCAGTTAATTGAAGATTTGATTGAGGTTAGCAAGATTACGAGTGGTAATATAACGGTTGTAAAAACAAGGTTGGATTATCGTCAAATCACATTACAGGCAATTGGGGAATTAGAAGAAAAAATACAATTGGCTGATTTGGAAATAAAGGTAAGTTGTCCAGAGCCTTTGTATATTGATGCCGATGGCAGACATTTGTGGAGGATACTGGAAAATTTGGTTTCCAATGTAGCTAAATATTCTATGCCTAGCTCTAGAGTATATATTGATATTTTTAAGGCAGATGATTATGGAATTTTGGTGATGAAGAATATTTCAGCAATTCCGGTTGATTTTGATGAAGCCCGTTTGACGGATAGGTTTGTAAGAGGAGATTCTTCCAGAACGACCGAAGGCTCTGGCTTGGGTCTTTCTATAGCCCAAAGTTTGGCGAACGCACAAGCAGGAACATTTGAAATTGAAGTTGATGGAGATTTGTTTAAGGCGATTGTGAGTATGCCTCTTTGGAAGGGAGAAATAGTGACAGAATACGATGAAGAGGATGGGGAAACTTAAACTGTGCCAAATCAAATGATTATTATTTAAGTTAATTAGAGCTTGTAGTGGCAAAAACATTTTAGCAACTACAGGCTTTATTTTATTACAAAAGGTTTTAGTCAAGTTTACTTGATTGTATCCTATCTCTGATGTATACTGATACATAAGTGTGCTATATTTCATATCATTTCTGAGGTTTTTGTCTTATCATTTTATATTTTCCACAAATATATGCAAAAAAAAACAAGGTGTTTAGCAAATTCGGGATAAAGAAAAACTTAAAGATACTACTTTAGGGAAATTTTATTTCCAAACGGAATGGGGGGGTTATTTTGTGGGAGAAAATCAAGGCCCACATGAGCGGTGGTGAAGGTGAGTTTTTAATTTTTATTAAGTGGGTACTCATTTCATGCATTGTTGGAACAATTGTTGGTGGTGTTGGCATTGCGTTTCATTGGCTATTAGAAGTGGCGACGGAAGTCAGAATGGAACATCCTGTGATCTTATGGTTCTTGCCAGTTGCTGGACTGATCATTGTTGGGTTGTATCATCTTTTTGGCATGACAAATGACAGAGGTACAAACTTTATATTAGTGGCTGTTCGACAAAATGAAAAAGTTTCATTAAGAACTGCGCCTTTGATTTTTATTAGCACAGTTATTACACATCTTTTTGGTGGTTCTGCGGGCAGAGAAGGTGCCGCATTACAGCTGGGGGGGAGTATATCTTCTTATTTAGGGCGTTTGATTGACTTGAATGAAAAAGATAAAAGGATTATTACCATGTGTGGTATGTCTGCAGGATTTTCTGCGCTGTTTGGCACACCTCTAACTGCGGTGATTTTTTCGATGGAAGTTATTACTGTGGGTATTATGCACTATTCTGCGATTGTTCCAGGGGCGATCGCTGCTTTGATTGCTGCGGCGATTGCACAAGCAGTAAACTTTCATCCAGTGGCATACAGTGTTTT
>JBKEAS010000330.1:0-1715 GCA_047972635.1 Anaerotignum sp. | reverse complement strand
TGGGCACATCAAAATTGAAAAGCGGTTATGCCCGAGACCGGGGTCGAACCGGTACGGGTGTTACCCCGCAGGATTTTAAGTCCTGTGCGTCTGCCAATTCCGCCACTCGGGCAAGTGACTATTCGTTTCAAACCGCTTACTTAATATATCAAATACATCCAAATTTGTCAACACTTTTTATAATGTTTTTTTATTTGCAATCATTTTATTAAGTTATATATTCGCTCATACCCATAAATGCCATTATATCATTTTACCGCAGATTTATTTATCCTTTATTCTTGCACTGCAAAACCCTTCCCATTTCCGTCTTGTCTCTATAAGACTTCACAAGTCCCTGGCTTTCCATACGATGCAAAACGGGGTACAATGTGCCTTCTTTAAACTGAAATACAGCATTACTTCTCTGTTCAATTTCTTTAATCATCTCATAACCATAGTAATCTTTTTCCTGCAACAAAGATAATAACATCAAAAATAGTGCTGCCGCCAATCAATCCCTTATCCATCTCAATACACCTCCAAAAATATACCTAGATTATCTACGCTACATATATTATACTATAACTTTTAATCTTTTTAAGTAACGTCATAAAATTGTAATAAAACATATATACAAATTTTGATTTCATTTTAAATGAATGCTAATACTAAAAATTATACGTATTTTACAAATACCCCTTTAAATATACATTTTCTTGCTCCTCAAATACATGTTGCACTATTAAAGGTATATTTTTAGGAAACAGCAAGCCCATGCAAATAATCCACGCTCCGTAGAGTGCCCCGTTTATTATGAGCAAAAATCCAATAAAAAAATGCCTGACTAAATTTTTAGCCAAGCACACACGTTTTTCCATCATACTTCAATTCTATTTCAAACTTGCCCCTGTTATGGTTTGAATGACGCCACATTCAGATACAATTTCAAAAGAACATTCTCCTTTACATAGCACAACGACATTTCCTTCTAAATCTTTGTCCCAAAACAAATTACATATGGCTACATCTTTATCCTTAATATTTTTTAGTGTAAATACGTTAATTCCAAACAAATCAATGTCAATGATTGGATATATATCATTATGCTCCGTCCATTTCCTTGGTGGGTTGTCAACCGCAATGGGCAGTAATAGCCTTATTCTTATCTTGTCATTTGGCTTTTCAAATTCAACTTTTAGCAATTTAATATTTTCAAGGTTCGGAACAACATCATACAACCTTTGAATATATTCCGTTTGATCAATTTTATCAATCCACATCTATGCCACCCCCAAATTCATCCGTCAATGCATACCATCGTGTTACACCAACAAAATCCATTTACACATACACAACACCGTTCTTTGATTCCTTTTATAAAAAATAACCATCCAATCACTTCAGCTATTTATAGACATGATGAAAGACTTGTCCGCATCCTTCTTCCCGATAAACGCTTACTTCCCAATCACACAAAAAAAACAAACCTACATGGTTTGTTAAAAAAGTGGGCGGAGAAGGATTCGAACCTTCGAAGCTATCGCAACAGATTTACAGTCTGCCCCCTTTGGCCGCTCGGGAATCCACCCAGATAATTAAATTTGTTTGCTCCTTAACTGAAAAAAGTCCTGCAAACTCTCAAAATAGAATAGCGTAGAAACAACAACCAATACTCCATAGAAAGGAGGTGATCCAGCCGCACCTTCCGATACGGCTACCTTGTTACGACTTCA
>JBKEAS010000288.1:0-2388 GCA_047972635.1 Anaerotignum sp. | reverse complement strand
TTCTACTCTTCCTATTTCCTTTTCCTTTGATAAAAATATAATTCTGCCCCTTTCTATCTCAGTTATCATTTTTTTCATCTTATCATTCTGAAATATACCCCCAAAGTCACTACCATGGATGGTTGAAATAAGCCTTACACCTGCATGGAGTAATTCTTCAACCCCTAAAAAATCTGCCTCTTTTCCAAGTTCGTCAACCGCAATAATATCAGGCGTCATACTCCTTAGTAAAAAACGCATCCCCTCAGCCTTCGGACAATTCTCCTGCACGTCGCTACAAGGTCCTATATCCATTTGAGGTACCCCTTCTTTCATAGCCGCAATTTCTCCTCTTTCATCCACCACGCCAACATTAAAACCTTCATAGCTTAAAGAGCGGATCAGATCTCTGAGCAAAGTTGTTTTCCCACACCCAGGAGGCGATACAATAAAAGTATGGCAAAAACTATCATCTTCAAACAAATATGGAAGCCATTCTTTACCGCATCCAATAACCTCTCTGGCAATCCTTATATTTAAACTGCTCACTTGTCGTATTGTTTTTACCTTGTCATATTCCAATACAGCTCTACCACAAAATCCAACCCGATGCCCACCAGAAACTGTCAAATATCCTTGTTTTAACTCCTCTTCAAACGCATATAACGAATACCCTCCAATCTTTTCAACCGTCTCTTTTATATGTTTATTCGTAACGATCCACTGATTATGTCCATCTGAAATAAAGTATTTATTTTTATTTGTTTTCACATACAAAGGCTTACACGCACGCAAGCGTATTTCTTGTATTTGTTCATCATCAAGGAATGCTTCCATTTTTATGCGTTGTTCTATATCTACAGGAAACAAATTCCACACCATGTCCATATTTCGCAAAGTTTCACCAACTTTCTTTTACAATAATTTCAATATTTGTGATTTTTTTCTTTTATTTTATCACACTTTGTGATATAATTAACTAGATTAAATTTCTTACGAGGTGCCAAAATGTTTTCAATTTTATTAGGATTTTTCAATACATCCACACAGGATTACCTTGAGGATTTCTGCCAAACATGTGGTGAATTTAGCATTCATCATGCCAGCACAAAAGATGAGTGGTATAGTCTTTTTAAACAACATGAATTTGACTGCTTCTTTTTCGACTTTGACCAAAACGAAGCAATTGTGCGTGATACAATATGCACATTAAGAAATACAGACCAACATCAGCATACTCCTATCCTTCTTTTTTCAACTAAAATTGAATACCTTATAACCGCCTTCGTCCACTGGCGCTGTTGCGAATGTTTTTTGCTTCCATTTGCCAATGAAACAAAAGAAGCTTTAAGTAGCCTGTTATATCACTATGCGGGCTTGCACGAAAAAATACATTTAGTCCCACATAATTTTTTTCAAATTGATACACCAAAAGGATTGCATAATCTCCCGCATAACGACATTTTATATATCGAAAGTACGATGAAAAAATCTATTATTCATCTTAAAAACGACGTGATCCATGTTCCACAGCCTTTGTATCAAGTAAAAAGCTTAGTCCCAGACAAAAACTTCATACAAATTCATCGCTCTTTTATTGTAAATCTAAATAATATTTCTCATGTTGATAAATCAACAGAACCCTGGAGCGTACATTTTTTTCATTCAAAAAAAGAAGCTTTTGTAAGCAGAAGTCATAAAAAAACGCTTCCATCTTTTTTCCATTGATATTATACTAATAAGATAAAACATATTATTATGAAACGGAGAAAATACATCATGGATCCTTTTACAATTGTTGCTTTTGGCGATAGTCTCACATACGGCTATGGCGTCCTCGACCACATTGCCTTTCCGGCTTCCCTGAAAAAAGATTTTCCCAAATGGCGAATTATTAATAAAGGGATAAATGGCGATACCACCCGTGAGGCATTGGAGCGTTTGAAACGAGATGTTCTCATTTTCAATCCACAAATTGTAATTATATTTTTTGGTTCAAATGACTGTTCTTTGGTCGAAGATTATTATAGACCTCTAACAGAATACGAAAAAAATCTGCGTTCTATTACAGAGCTGATACTTTCTTCTACGCATGAGAAAAATTTTAATAATGGGACAACATTGCCAATCTTCATTACGCCTCCTCCTGTCGTGGATACGGATTTTTTCCCATTTACCACAACAGATCGTGTGGAACTCTATGCCAATTCAGTTAAAAAAATTGCGACAGAATACAATTGTCCTGTTGTAGACCTTTTTTCTGCTCTTTGGGCAAAAAAAGAAGAAGCCTTTGACGACTTCTTCCAATATGATGGTATTCACTTGAGTAATGCAGGATATGCCTTGCTATATCCTCTTATTCACGAAACAATAGCAAATCTTACAAAAAAATGATTTTTGATTTCTAAA